>CAIYXO010000179.1 GCA_903930165.1 uncultured Verrucomicrobiota bacterium
CCACCGAGGACTACGACAATTCCTTCCTCATCGGGACCAAGGGGCAGTACACGAAGGGCTTCGGCGGAATGACCACCGTCAACACCCCGACCGGCGGCGCGGTCGCACAGGCGCTCGCCTCCCTGCAGTCCGGCGTCGTCGACAGCCGGATCGGCATGGATTTCCTCATCCAGTTCCTCCGTCAGAACGTCGGCGCCTCCGTCCTCGCCGAACCCAAGATCACCGTCGGCGGCAACGAGACCGCCAAGCTCTTCGTCGGCTCCCAGGTACCCTTCATCAAGGACAGCCAGAACACCCAGGTCGGCTCCCTCAACCAGACCTTTTCCTACAAGGACGTCGGCGTGATCCTCGAGGTGGTTCCGCATCTCAACAAGGACGGCGACGTGAACCTCCAGATCCGCGCCGAGTCCTCGACCATCCAGCCCGGGCAGACCCTTTTCGGCGGCGCGATCCTCGACACCCGCAACTTCAAGACCCACCTCGTCGCCCGCTCGGGACAGACCCATGTCATCGGCGGCATCATCCAGAAGCAGGAGTCCCAGAACGAACGCAAGGTCCCCGGCTTGGGCAACATCCCGGGCCTCGGATGGGCCTTCAAGAAGAAGGACAAGTCCCTGCGCGAGGTGGAACTGCTGGTGTTCCTGAAGCCGACGGTCTTCCGGACCGACTCGGAGGCCCGGGCACTGAACGACGACGTCAGCAACCGCATGCCGCTGATCGACAAGTGGCAGCAGGACAAGGGCTCCTCCACCAACGCCCCCGCCAAGGCGAAACCCTGAGCGGAACGGGACAGGCATTTGTGATTCCCGATTCGCGATTCCCGATTCCCCTCCCGTAGCCGCGGCCGCCAGGCTCCGGTCTTCTCTCCATTCCCCAATCCTCCGTGCGAGTCCGATCTGGGGAATCGGGCCGGCCGAAGCCGGGGCTCCGTGTTCCAGCGTCCCCTCCGCGAACTCCGCGGCTCCGCGTGCCGCTCCCCTCCGGTAGCCGCGGCCGCCAGGCTGCGGACTGCTCTCCATTCCCCAATTCCGGAACTCGGACCGATCCCGAGCCGAGGCACCCGATCGGAAGCGGAAACGCTGCCCACCGGCGGGAGTTTTAGTTCCCGACCCAGAAGACCGGGGGGTTCCCTTCCCTCTCCTCGGCGGCTTGGCGCCTCGGCGTGAGCACCCTTCCGGTCCGAATCCGGCCGTCAGATCACGTCGAGGAAACGCTGAAGCTCCGCGTCGGTGTTGTAGAAATGCGGCGAGAGCCGGATCAGCCACTGGCCGTCCGGCATCCGGCGCCGGGAGGTGACGACCCCGGCCTCTCCCAGCTTCCGATGCAGGGCGGACATGTCGTCACCGGGCCGATGGAAGCTGGTGATGCCGCCCGCGTTCTCCGGTAGGACGTCCGCGCGCAGGACCTCGTAGCCCTTGGCCTGGATGGCGGGCGCCAGCCAGGCGCGTTTGCGGGAGAGTTCCGACGCGATCGCTTCCACGCCGATCTCCTGCACCAGCTTCAACGCGGCCTCCAGCCCGAGCAGCCCGAGGAAGTTGTGGGTGCCCGCCTCGTACCGCCGTCCGCCCTCCTGGAACTGCATGTCGTCCTGGGTCAGGAAGTCCGGGCACTTCACGTTGTGCCAGCCGTGGACCACCGGACGGATGTGCGGCTGGACCTCCTTCCGCACGTAGAGGATGCCCGCCGCGCAGGGGCCGAGCAGCCACTTGTGCGAATCGGCCGCGAGGATGTCCACATGCGCCGAAGGCGTCGGAAAGGCTCCGAGCGTCTGGATCGCGTCGAGGCAGAACAGGACGCCACGGCTCCGGAGCATCTTCCCGATCGCGTCGATGTTCACCCGGAAGCCGGTCAGGTAATGCGCGCTGGCGATCGCCACGAGGCGGGTGTCCTCGTCGATCTGACCCTGCACGTCCACCACCCGGATCCGTCCCAGCTCGCGGATGTTCATGAACCGCACCTCGATCCCGCGGTCGGCGAGCGCCATCCACGGATAGACGTTCGACGGATAGCAGTCGTGGTAGACGAGGACGTTCTGGCCCCGTTTCACATGCAGACCGGCCGCGACCTGGCTCAGTGCCAGCGAGGTCGGGCCGACCAATGAGATCTCGTCCGCCTGGGCCCCGATGAGTCCTGCGGCCGACTGCCGGATCCGATGCACGGTCCCGGCGGGAATCGCCGCCTCCTGGTCCGCCATGGCACAGGCCGCGGAATACCCGTTCACCGCGTCGCTCACACGTCGGGGCAGCGGACACACACCCGCGTGGGCGAGGTACACCGAGTCCTGGACCACCGGGAACTCCCGGCGGCGCAGCGCCTCGTCGGAATGCAGTTCGGAAATCGTCACGGCCGGAACGCTATCCGACGTCCCTCCCCGAAGGCCAGCCGCACCGGGGCGGACCGTTCTGACATTCGTGATTCCCGATCTCCTGCAAGTAGCCGCGGCTGCCAAGCTGCGGACTCCTCCCCATTGCCCAATTCCCGATCCTCCGAATGGATCCCGGGGAGTAGAGGTCGCGGAGCCCGTGGAAAACCACCCGGAGGGGAGGTTCCCTGACACCCGGTCGCCGCCAGGAGCGGGGCTCACATCCCAGGGTGCAATGGTCGCGAAAAGGACGTCCCCTTCCTGCGCCTTCGCGGCTTGGCGTGCTGATCCTCCCGCGTGGATCCGTTTCAAGCCTTCGGCCCGGGACCCGGTCGCAGGCGCATGTTGATCATTTCCACCAAGGTGGCGAAGGCCATGGCGAAGTAGATGTAGCCCTTGCTGATGTGCTGATGGAAACCGTCGGCGACCAGCATCGTCCCGATCAGGATCAGGAAGGCCAGGGCGAGTATCTTGATGGTGGGGTTCTTCTCCACGAACCGCCCGATCTGGTCCACGAAGATGAGCATGACGATCATGGCGATCACCACGGCGGCCACCATGACCGGGATCTGGTTCGACATGCCCACGGCGGTGATCACCGAGTCGAGGGAGAAGACGATGTCGAGCAGGAGGATCTGAACCACCACCGCGCCGAATCCGGGGACCGGGCGGCTGGAGGCCCCGGACTCCTCGTGTCCGGCCACCTTCTCGTGGATCTCCTTCACGGACTTCCAGATCAGGAAGAGTCCGCCCACGGCGAGGACGAGGTCCTTGCCGGTGTTTGGGAACTCGAGGCCGAAGGGCGAGAAGGTCCACAGGGAGTTGCTGAGGTTCATCACCCAACTGAGGGAGAAGAGCAGCAGGATCCGGGTGATCAGCGCGAGGGCGAGCCCGGTCCGTCGGGCGCGGGACTGCTTTTCCGGCGGCAGCTTGCCAGCCAGGATCGAGATGAAGATGAGGTTGTCGATGCCGAGGACGATCTCGAGCACGGACAACGTTGCGAGGCCGATCCAGGCCTGGGGGGACTGGAGCCATTCTAGCCAGTTCATCGGGCGGGGAACCTATGCGCTGCCAGCCAAAGCGCGAGCGAAACCGGAACTGGTCGAAACTTGCCGTTGCCCGACGGAAGCGGCGACCGGTATCTTCCCCACGTTCCCGCA
>CAIYXO010000180.1 GCA_903930165.1 uncultured Verrucomicrobiota bacterium
ATGGCCTTTTCCAGGGCCGCGGTGTCGGGTGACGTCCCGGGCTTCCAGACGACGCGCGCCATGGCCGCCGTGAGGTCGACTGGCGCCGCGAGCACGCCCGGCACCTTCTGCAGCGCCTCCGTCACGTGACGGGCGCAGTTGCCGCAGGTCATGCCGTCCACGCGCAACGGCGTCGTCGCCCCGGCCGCAGGCGGCGGGGAACTGCGGGGACGGAACTGGATCCCGGTGGTGGCCACAGATCGAACCTCGGTCCGGCAAGCCGGCCGGACAAGCTTCGATGGCGTTGGGTCCGTGATCCGGCAAAGTTGAGGTGGGGAGCATCCGCAGATGGCGCAGAGCTCCGCAGATGGGGTGGGATTGTGCCGTCCCCAGCCGGGGCGGAATCGGCGTGGAGGTTTTCCAGTTTGGACGGTGGGATTCTTGGGGCTCCAATGGGCGCGCATGAATGGCGAACGCCTGTTGTGCCCGGTCTGTTCCGAGCCGATGACCCGGTCGTCGGACGACGTCGTGCGGTTCGCCCACTGCTCGAGATGTGGCGGCGAATGGGTGTGCCGCGCCAGGTTGGGGGCAGCTGTCGATTCGGAGGCTCCGCAGGTCGAACCGTCAACCGCGGTCCCGGTGCATGGACGCGGACTCCACCCGCACGAACTCAAGGTGGAGTACCGACTTTGTCCGGAATGCCGCGAACGCATGAACCGGCGTCAGTTCCTGCCCGGCTCCGGCGTGATCGTCGACGATTGCCTCGCCCACGGCGTATGGCTCGACCTGACGGAGCGGCAGCGGATCCTCGAGTTCGCCCGGTCCGGAGGCGCTGCCCAGGCCCTCCAGCGGATGAAGGACGAGCGGGGCAAGTCCGCCTCCAAGACTTCCGATCCGGAATCGGGACTTCTCTCCTCGGACGGTCTCGGAGGGGAATGGATTCCCCGCCCCCTTGATCTGCTCGGCCTCAATCCGCTGGACCACGCGGTCTGGTACGTGGCGCGTCTCATCTGGCGCCTCCTGGACTGATCCGCGGACGCCGACGCATTCGCAGTTGAGACCCGGCCGGCGTTGGGTGGTAGTTCACCCATGATGAATCGACGTCCCAAGGTGGTTGTCCTCGGTGGCGGCTTCGCGGGACTGGCGTTCTGCAAGGAGTTCGGCGATCCGGGGGCGGATGTGCTCCTGGTCGACCGTCAGAACCACCACCTGTTCCAGCCGCTGCTCTACCAGGTCGCAACCGCCGGCCTTTCGGCACCGGAGATCGCCCAGCCGCTGCGCAGCATCCTGCGCGACCATCCGAACGTCCGAGTCCGCCTCGGCGAGGTCCAGGACATCCAGCCCGATCGGCGGGTGGTCCTCGTCGACGGCGTCGAGGAATCCTACGACTTCCTCGTCTTCGCCCTGGGGGGTAGGACCAGCTACTTCGGCCATCCAGAGTGGGAGCAGTTCGCACCCGGGCTGAAGTCCCTCGAGGACGCCCAGCAGATCCGTCGTGAGGTGCTGCTTGCCTTCGAGCACGCCGAGAATTCGTCGGATGAGGCCGAACGGCGCCGCCACATGACCATCGCGGTGATCGGGGGCGGGCCGACCGGCGTGGAATTGGCCGGGGCCTTCGTGGAGCTCGCAAGCCACGTCCTGCGCGACGACTTCCGGAGCATCGATCCGCGGAAGTCGCGGGTGGTGCTGATCGAGGGAAGTCCCCGTCTGCTCGGACAGTTCCCGGCGGACCTCGGCGACAACGCGCGCGAGACGTTGGAGACGATGGGTGTCGAGGTCCGCTGCGGCGTCCGGGTGAAGAACCTTTCGAAGCATCGAGTGGAACTCGAAGGCGGCGAGGTGATCGAGGCCGGCAACATCGTCTGGGCCGCCGGCGTCGCGGCCTCCGGGTTGACGGCAAAGCTCGGTGCGCCGCTCGACCGCGCGGGCCGGGTCCTGGTGGCGCCCGACCTGAGCGTGCCGGCGCATCCCGAGATCTTCGTGGTCGGCGACGCCTGCGGCGTGACCGACCGGGACGGACAAGTGGTTCCCGGGGTGTCGCCCGCGGCGATGCAGGCGGGCCGGCATGTGGCGTCGATCGTGAAGGCCGAGATCTCGGGCCATCCGGAGCGGGAGGCGTTCGACTACTGGGACAAGGGCAGCATGGCCACCATCGGCCGTTCCGCGGCCGTCGCGAACCTGGGGGGGCTGCACCTGACGGGGCTGCTCGCCTGGCTTGGATGGCTGTTCGTCCACCTCGTGTTCCTGATCGGCTTCCGCAACCGCGTGGCCGTGCTGTGGCAGTGGTTCTACAGCTACGTGACCTACAAGCGCGGGGCGCGGATCATTCTGGGGCGGAGGGGGTGAAGGAGTTGAAAGGTTGAAGGGTTGAAGGGTTGAAGGGTTGAAGGGTTGAAGGGTTGAAGGGTTGAAAAGGGGCGACGCTCTGGGTCCTCGGTGTCTCCGTGGCTGTCTCCGGCCCTTCGATGTTCGACTGTTCCCGGTTCGGTGTTGGGGCGTAGGCTGTTTCCAAGATGAAGGAGCGGGTGAACCTGGGAATCGAGTGCGGCGGAACCCGCACGACGGCGATCGCAGCGGCGGGAACGGAACGGCGTCTCCTGAAGAGGCTCGAATGTGGACCGGCGAATCTCCGGTTGGTCACCGACGCCCAGTTGGAGGCGCATTTCGTCGCCATCCGCGACGCGATGCCGGTTCCCTCGGCGTTGGGGATCGGCATGGCGGGCGTCCGGACCGAGGAGGACCGGCAGCGGATCCTGGGCATCGCCGCCCGCGTTTGGTTGGGTGTCCCCGCGGTGGTGGACCACGACCTCGTCACGGCGCTTGAAGCGGCCGCGATGGACGGCTCGGACAAGGTCGCAGTCCGGGTGGTCGTGCTGAGCGGCACAGGATCCTGCTGCTTCGGCCGCAACCGTGCGGGGACCACCGCCAAGATGGGCGGCTGGGGACATCTGCTCGGCGACTGCGGCAGCGGCTATGACATCGCCCATTCAGCGCTCCGGCAACTGATCCACCGTCTCGACCGCACCGGATCCGGCGGCCGATTCGGTCCGCTCGTGTTGCGCCAACTGCTGCTGAACGACTTCGAGCCGCTGGTGGGCTGGATCCAGGGCGCGGGCAAACGCGATGTCGCGGCCTTGGCGCCGTTGGTGTTCCAGGCCGCAGCGGAGGGCGACCGCGAAATGAGACTGGTGGTCGAGAAGTCCCTCGGCGGGCTGTTCGACCTGGCGGTGGGAACCGCGCGGAAACTGGCGGCGCGCAGCGGGGCCGGCCGGGATGGTGCCGCGATCGAGTTCGTCCTCGCCGGCAGCGTCTTCGCGAAGCAGCCGCGTTGGAGGCCGTTCATCTCGAAATGCCTGAAGGCAGCGGGCAGCCGGGTGCGGATCCGCGTCCTCGAACGTGAATCCGCCTGGGGGGCGGTCGCCTTGGCGGAGCGGGCCGAGGCTTCCACGGTCGAGGTCCGGGTGCCGGGGGCCGATGCCTTTTTCCGGCCGGAGGCGACCGCGGTCTCCCCGACCGAGCTCAGGAATCCGAGGTCCAAGACGCTTGACCGGATGCCCCTGAAGTCCGCGGTGGAGTTGATGTTGGCCGAGGAGGCCGGAGTGGCGCCGGCGGTTTCGGCGCATTCGCGGGAATTGGCGGCGTTGGTCCGAAGGACCTCGGACGCCCTCAGGTCCGGCGGCCGGTTGTTCTACGTCGGCGCGGGAACGAGCGGCCGGCTCGGCGTGCTCGACGCCAGCGAGTGTCCGCCGACGTTCCGTTCCGCGCCGGAGCAGGTGCAGGGCGTCATGGCCGGCGGCGAGAAGGCGCTCCACTCCGCGGTCGAGGGCGCCGAGGACGATGCCGGTGCCGGCATTGCGGCGATGGTGGCCCGCGAAGTGGGCGCGAAGGACGTCGTGGTCGGCATCGCGGCGTCGGGGCGGACCCCGTTCGTCTGGGGCGCCTTGGGTGAAGCCCGGAAACGCGGAGCGGCCACGGCGCTGGTGTCGTTCCAGCCGCACCTGAAGTTCGCCCGCGGTTCACGTCCGGACCATGTGTTGGCGGTCGATGTCGGTCCTGAGGTGTTGACCGGTTCGACCCGTCTGAAATCGGGTACGGCCACGAAGCTGATACTGAACACCCTCACGACGTTGGCCTTCGTGCGTTTGGGCAAGGTGGCGGGCAACCTGATGGTCGACCTGAACCCTTCCAATGTGAAGCTGCGCGACCGCGCCGTACGGATTGCCTGCGAAATCTCCGGAGAATCGCCGGACGAGTGCAAAGCGTCGTTGCAAGCGGTGGGTTGGAACCTTCGTAAGGCGTTGGACTGCCTTGGTCGGCGGCTTGGAAAGAAAGGCTGACCTCCAGTTGCGATGGATTACATCCAAAGTTGATTCTGATATGCGAACTACAAGAGCCATCTTGCTTCGTATCATTTCTTTTCGAGAACACCGAATTCAAAGCCATTCGGGCTTTGTGGCCTATTCGCTAGCAAACCCAAGACAGAGATGGGCACAAGTTGGAATGGTCATGCTTTTTGGTCTTCTGATAAATTTGTTGGCGATCGAGCCAATTGTTGAGAACGGAGCTTCGATTTCGGAGATTCAAAAATCTGATTCCGTTCCGAAAAATGTCAGCCAAACTGCAATAGTCCGATTGACTCCTGTCCCGACTTGGATCGCGCATTCATCGATTAATGAGATCAATTTAGATGATGGTTGGTTCTGGAAATCCTTGTGGAGTCCAAATGATCTGACGCCGGAAATAAGTACAAACGGATGGACTCGAATTAAAATTCCGTCTGAGCTTGAACGACAAGGGCTTGCGATCAGCAACGTGGCTGGTCTTACTCGTACATTTTCTGTTCCAAATGAATGGGAGGGATCCCGTGTCAAGATTCGGTTCGATGCGGTTAATAATGATGTCGCCTTAAGTGTGAATGGCCATAGGGTGGGAGTGCATGATGGGTTTCTGCTTCCATTTGAATTTGATGTTACTGACTATGTGAAATGGGGTCAGGTTAATCAATTGCTGCTGGAGTTGAAAGGGAATGGTGTTGCTGCCCGGCTCGCTAATCGCCTTCGACAAAGCGGAGTGATACGGAAGGTGACCCTCTTTTCAGTTCCAAAGGTCAATTTGTCGCAAGTCTATCCAGAAACAATATTCGATTCTGCCTATCGGAATGCGACCCTGCGTGTCGCTGTTCGTGTTTCAAATGACCAATTGCCTGAGGCTCAGGGCTATCGTTTGCGATGGGAACTTCAGGATCCTTTTGGGGAAAAGGTTGTTTTGGCCACCGCCTCCATGGATGTACCCAAGATTCCATCGTGGGGTTCAACAAATCTGTCGCTGGAGGTTGGGGTCACGGACCCCAAGAAATGGGACCCGGAGCATCCTCTACTGTATCGGTTAAAAACATTCTTGGAAGGTCCGGATGGCGATGTCGAGTCCATAGTCAGGCGGGTGGGCTTCCGCCAGATCGAGATAGTGGCGGATCAAATAAAGCTCAATGGAAGTCCGATCAAGATCCGGGGAATTGTGCGGTTTGATCAGTATGGGAATGATGGTTCGGCAGTTCCGGAGGCAGTAGATGTTGCGGATCCGGTCATTTTTCGGAACGCGAACTGCAACTATCTGCGCACTTGGCCCTCGTCGGACAGCTTTTATGAAAGTTGCGATGAGACGGGTGTGCTGGTTCAGGGTGAGTTGCCGATCTCATTCCAAAAGGAAGTGCCAGCAGGAGTTACCTCGGACTTTATTCGAATCGCTGACGAGGTTTTAGCTCATCTTCGCCATCATCCTTCAGTGGTCCTATGGTCGGTCGGAAATGAGTCGGTTTGGACACGGGAGTTTTCCGATGTGGCACAACATATCCGAGCGGCGGACTCGACACGGCCTATCCTAGCGTGCTGGCCATTCGGTGAACCGGATTGGTCATTGCTGGATCTTGATTCCATTCACTATCCATTGCAGGATATGAACGTCTACTCGAATCGCTTTCGGCCAATCATCTTTACGGAGTATCACTGTGTAAATACTTATAATGGGGCTGAGCATACGGCTGATCCCGGTGTCCGGGAGTATTGGGGGGAGGCGTTCCGTCGGATGTGGGAGGGAATGTATTCAGCACCATCCGTTGCTGGTGGATGCGTCTTCGCAGGAGTGGACTATTTCGATGATCAGTACGGCGATCTGCCATGGGGTGTGGTAGATCGGATGCGCAGGCCCAAACCGGAGTATTGGCATCTCAAGAAGGTTTATTCCCCGGTACATCTACTGGACGAAGTTGCTCGATTCGAGCCGGATCTCGGCTTGATCCGGGTTGTGGTTGAAAATCGGCACGACTTTTCAAACCTTTCGGAGCTTGTTACCGAATGGAGCCTTGGCCGGCGTGGTGGACGATTGGTGCCCGATGTTCCCCAGAGATCCCGGGGCTATTTGGATGTGCCTTGTCCGGCCGGGGATGCCAGCACTGAATTGCGACTCCGGTTTCTGAATCGTCAAGGGTTCCTGGTGGACGAGTATCGGCTACCGGTTGGAGCAGCTCCAGTTGGCCGGGCTTGGCGAAAGCCGTCGGGCGGAGTGGCCCGTCTTTCCCGAACTGGACCTGCCTCGCTGCAGATCGAGACCGATTCCGCTTCGTGGAGCCTGGACGAAGGAACAGGAAGGATCACCTCCGGCAGGTGGAAAGGGATAGAAGTTCTCAAGGG
>CAIYXO010000181.1 GCA_903930165.1 uncultured Verrucomicrobiota bacterium
ACCGCGCAAAGGCCCATCCGTGTGGTGGGTGTTCCCGGACCGAATGGCGAACGCCCGGTGATCGATGGTGAGAATGCGACGACCCATCCGGGGGACGTCTGGCCCACGTTCGTTTCGGGCGGCGAGGAACAGTCGATTGGTGATCTGGGACTGGTGATGGTCTACCGGGGATCGGGCAGGGACTTCGAGTACAAGCCCAAGCACATCGAGATCTCCGGGCTGGAAATCCGCCACGGACGAAAGACCTACACCTACACCGACGCCGGCGGCGCGGTCCGCCGTTATGGCGGTTCCGGCATCTGGATGCTTGGTTGCGAGGACGTCAGCATCATCAACTGCAAGATCCATGACTGTGGCGACGGCATCTTCGCCAAGTCCAATGGCGAAGAGGCGACGGCGACTCGTCGGATCCGCATCGCCCAATGCCATATCGAAAACAACTCCGAGATCCCGCCTCCTCCTCCGGCGTTCGCGTTCGCCTCCCACAACATCTACACCGAATGCTTCGGAATCGTTTTCGAGGACAACTACTTCGGCCCGACCCGTCCGGGGTCCAACGGTGGCAACCTCAAGGACCGCTCGACCGGCACCGTGATCCGCAACAACTGGATCGAAGGCGGACTCCGCCTCATCGACCTGGTCGAGGCCCAGGACGCTTGGCCGATGGCCCAGGACGATCCCGCATACCGCCGCGCCCTGGTCCATGGCAACTACCTTGTCAGCGGGCCGGGCCAGGCGGCCACCGCCGTCCATTACGGGGGTGACTCTGGATCTCTCAACACCTACCGGAAGGGACGGCTCGATTTCCATCACAACACGGTCGTCTTCCGTCGCGACCTTTCGGAGATCTATCGGGTGCGTGTCTTCGAGATCAGCTCGAACGACGAGGAGTTGATGGCCTGGAACAACGTGTTCTACCGCGAATCGGCCACTCCCGGTGCCACGCCGGCTCTGCTCTACCTCGGTCTCTCCGAGGGGCGGCACAATTTCGGCACCAACTGGATCAGCCCGGGCTGGGGTCCCTGGGACAACGGCATCCCGGGCATCGGCACCATGGTCGGCCTGGAGAAGCTGGTCTCGCCCGGCGGGGAGTCCCCGGGGTTCGTCAACGCCGCCGCCGGCGACTACCGCCTTGGTGCCTATTCCGCGGCGCGCGACATCGGCGAGGCTTTGCCCGTCGGTGCTCCCGTGGCCTCACAGCAGTACGTGATGCATCGCCGCAGCGAAACGCGGCCCGCGGTCGGCGTCCCCGATCCGGGTGCGAACGAGTTCGTTCCGCCCGCGGGACCGGTCACGCCGGAGGCCCATCCGCAGGACCTGGCCGTGGTGCAGAACCGCCCGCTGGGCGTTCTTCTCACCGGCTACGACGGCAACGGCGACACCTTGGGTTTCGCGGTGGTTTCGCAGCCGTCGAACGGCTCCCTCTCCGGCACGGCCCCGACCCTGACCTACACCCCGTCGCCGGACTTCCTCGGGGCCGACAGCTTCGTCTTCGTCGCGTTCGACGCCGGACTGACCTCCCCGCCGGTCACCGTCAGGCTCACCGTGGATCGGCCGAGATACCTTCTCACCGTCCAGGGTGGTTCCGGAGGCGGCAGCTACGTCGCGGGAACCGTGGTCGCCTTGGGTGCGTCCGAAGGCCAGGCCGGACAACGATTCGTCACCTGGGCCGGGGCCGCGGTCGCCGATCCGACCCGGATGGCCACCACCTTGGTCATGCCCGCCGGCGACACCACGGTGGCCGCCCTCTTCCGCCCGGTTCCTCCCGCGAACGGCCCCTTCCTGTATGAGGTCGGTCCGGGTCGTCCCTACACCTCGCTGTCCTCGGTTCCCTGGACCCGCCTGTTCCCGGGCGACACGGTCCGCGTCCACTGGAGGCCCGAGCCGTACGCGGAGAAGGTCCTCATTCCGGGTCGTGGCACCGCCACGGCACCGATCCGCTTCGAGGGTGTCCGCGGTCCGGCCGGCCAGCGTCCCGTCATCAGCGGCCTTGGCGCGGTGACCGGCACCAACACGGCGTTCGCCTCCTGGGACATCAGCCAGTACCTCGGCCTGGTCACCGTGGCCCGGGCCGACGGCGACTCCCCGTTCTTCAAGCCGGGCCACATCCGCATCAGCGGCTTCGAGCTGCGCGACGTGCAGCCGACCCCGAATGGTGTGCTTCCGCTGGTGTGGTTCGACGCGGCCGCCATCCGCCTCGACGGGGCCGAGAGCGTCCGCATCGAGGACTGCGACATCCATGACGCTCCGACCGGGGTTTCCGCCCGCCTGAACGGTGGCGAGTTCGGGCTGACCCGCGACCTGTTGATCGAACGCTGCAGCTTCCACCGGCTGGGCACCGTTGGGAGTTTCAGTGGCGCCAACTTGAACACCGAG
>CAIYXO010000182.1 GCA_903930165.1 uncultured Verrucomicrobiota bacterium
CTCGCCGTCGCCGCCTGCGCCCGTCACTGCGGCCTTTCCGACACCGCCATCCAGAAGGCGTTCGACTCGTTCCTCAGCGTGCGACGCCGCATGGAGGTCCGCGGCGAGGCCCGCGGCGTCACCGTCATCGACGATTTCGGACACCACCCCACCGCCATCCGCGAGACGGTCCGCGCGCTCCGCGTCAAATTCCCCGGCCGACGCCTCTGGGCGGTCTTCGAACCCAGGTCCAACACCACCCGTCGAAACGTCTTCCAGGCCGAACTCGTCGACGCACTGGAGAGGGCGGACCTGATCGTCGTCGCCGAGGTTGCCCGCCTGGAGCAACTCCCCCCCGGGGAACGCCTGAACCCGGAGAAGCTGATGCAGGACCTGCGCCTCACAGGCAAACCGGCGGCCTATCTCCCCTCCGTCGATTCCATCCTCAACCACATCTCCGCCGGGGCCAAGGAAGGCGACGTGGTCTGCGTCTTCAGCAATGGCGGATTCGGCGACATCCACAACAGGCTGCTCACCATCCTGGCCCGGTAGCCCGCAACCGGCAGGCGCGCCCCCCCTCGGAACCCGGCATCCATTTACGGGTGGGCGCTGGAAGCCCATGTTACCTCGCGGCTCAATGGCGGCAAAACGCTGTCGCATGAACCGCAATCGAACCTCTTTGAAACCGCAGCGGATCGCATGGGCGATTCTGCCATTCGTGGCCACGGGCTTGGCCGCCACCTCGACCATGGCTTCCGTGGTCCTGTCCAACCTCGGCGAAACTTCGACCTCCTCTGGGCCAGTAACCAGTTCGAGCATAGGAGGTTGGGCATTCACGACAGGCCCAGCCGGTTCTACGGTCAACAGCGTGACCCTCGTTCTGGGGACGGCCACCGACACCTCCAGCGAGTTCGTCCTACGGATCCGCACCGACAACGGCGGACTTCCCGGGTCCTCCACGATCATGGGACTCGTTGGAAGTACCGCGCCGAGCGGCGATTCCGGAGGCTCCCCGTTCACCTATACGCCCCTGAACCCCTCGTTCGTACTGAGCCCCAACACCACCTATTGGCTCACCATGGGAGCCAAACCCGGCACCGGAAGCTATTCGGTGCTGACCACCAGCTCCGACACCTTCAGCACCGCATCCGGTTGGTCCGGCTCGACGTCCACGTGGCTGAGCCTCGATTCCGCGGCTTCGTGGACGGTCAACACGACGGACATCCCGATGGTCGCCTTCGACGTGACCGCCGTGCCCGAACCGTCCTCCTACGCCACCGCAGCCGGAATCGCCCTCGCTGCGGCCGCCTGGATGCGCCGTCGCTCCCGCGCCTGATCCGCAATTCCGGATTCTCCGCAAGTGGCCGCGACTGCCAAGCCGCGGTCTTCTCTTCCTTCACCGGTCACTTCTGCCGTGGGACCGCAGGAGTGATCCTGGCCGGCTGAAGCGAGGACTCGATACCCCTGAGGGGAACGATTCCAGTTGGAGTGGGGTGCGAACTCACGCAAATGCGCCAAGACGCCATCGGGGAGCCGGTCATGAGACCAGGACAAAGATCCCCGCTCGGTGTCCGGTTCCGCTGACGGATACGGAGGATAGGGTCCTCGTTCCCTTGCGGCTTGGCGGCATGGCGTGCCAAGCCCGTTCGCACGCCCCGGATCGTGACCAAACCGGGCTTGCCCCGGGACCGGGTTGGAGAATGCTGGCCGCATGGATGTCCCATTGCGGATCGCTTCCGTGGTCAACGCCGGCCTCTGGTTCGGGGCCGGGGCCTTCCTGACCGCGGTGGTCGGCCCCAATTTCTTCTCCCCCGCGGTCACCGATCTCGTCGGACGCCAGAACGCAGGTCTCATCGCCCAGTCCGTCCTCGCCAAGTACTTCGTCCTGCAGCTGGCCTGCGCCGCACTCGCAGCCGCGCTTCTTTTCGCGCAGGTCCGATCCCTCCGCTGCCGACATCTCGTCGTCCTGCTCGGACTGCTCGGTGTCGTCGCCCTCGGCGGCGCCTGGATCCAGCCGAAGCTCGTCGGACTGAACCGCCAGCGCTACGCCTCCACCTCTCAGGAGGAAAAGGAGCGCCTGGGCAAGGAGTTCGGGAAATGGCACGGAGTCTCCCAAGCCGGCAACCTCCTCGTGCTGGTCGGGTCGTTGGTGCACTTGGCAGTTCTGGCGCGCGGCCCACGCCGAACCACCCCGATCGCCTCCTGATCCCACATCTCCCACAACTTCGACCACCCGCCACCGAAACCTGATGAATTCCATCAACCGCCGCTCCTTTGGTCGGACGCTCGCCGGCATCGCCGCCTCCTCGCCTTCTTGGCTGCAGGGCGCACCGAGCGTGCTGGATGGAGCGCGGCCCCAGGTCTCACACGGTGTCGCCAGCGGC
>CAIYXO010000183.1 GCA_903930165.1 uncultured Verrucomicrobiota bacterium
CGGTTGGCCCCGGTGAACGCCTCGATGGGCCTGATGCTCGAGAACGTGGACGACGCCTTCAACCGGACCGTCGCACCCAGGAAGTCCGCGTCCGGCCGAATACGGACCCTCGAGGCCGCCGGCCGGGCGCGGGTTCCCTACACCAGCGGGATCCTTGTCGGTCTCGGCGAATCCCGGGAGTCGCGTCTGCGTTCCCTGGACGCCTTGGCGGAGGTCCACGCGAGGCACGGCCATCTGCAGGAGATCATCCTCCAGAACTACATCCCCAACGCCGGCTCCCGGCTGCCGGCGCGGCCGGCGCCGACCCTGGAGGAGTATCACGAGATGATCTCCCATTGGCGTCG
Organism: uncultured Verrucomicrobiota bacterium; assembly: GCA_903930165.1. Taxonomy (GTDB): domain Bacteria; phylum Verrucomicrobiota; class Verrucomicrobiia; order Limisphaerales; family UBA9464; genus SXXZ01. The sequence continues at coordinate 345 of CAIYXO010000183.1, forward strand.
GGTCGCTCCGGACGTTCCCATCCAGATCCCGCCCAACATCAACCCGCACTGGCGGGAACTCCTGCCCTGGGTGGACGACCTCGGCGGCATCAGCGCGGACGGCGACCTCGTCAACCCGCTCAATCCTTGGGAACCGCCGGAACGCTACGCGCGGATCTGTCGCGAAGCCGGAGCCCGGCTCGTCCACCGGTGGCCGGTGTACGACCGCTTCCTCGCCCGCGGATGGGTCTCGGAGGAGGTTCGCGCGGTCCTTCGGCAACGCGAATTGTCGGGACCGCAAGGCGCGATGGTCCACGAAGCGAAGAGCCCCGGCCCGGCCGAAACCTTCCGCGCGAAGACTCCGGCCTCGTGGAGGGATCCGTTGTCCAAGGCCCTGCGCGGCGATGCGTTGACCCATTCCGAGGCCTTGCGGCTCGCCACGGCCGACGGCGCGGCTCCCGGCGAACTGGCCGCCGCGGCTGACGAGCTGAACCGGCGCCTCAACGGCGACGAGGTCACCTACGTGGTGAACCGCAACGCCAACTTCACCAACGTCTGCACCACGAACTGCAGCTTCTGCGGGTTCTACCGGCCCAAGGGCCACACCGAGGCCTATACCCGCAGCGTGGGCGCGGTGGTGGAACGGGTGATGAAGACCCCGTGGGTCACCGAGGTGTGCCTCCAGGGCGGGATCCATCCCGACCTCGGCTTCGACTACTACCTCGAACTCCTCCGCGCCCTGAGGTCGGCGATGCCCGGCGTCCATCTGCACGCCTACTCGCCGATGGAGATCCGCTCGTTGGAACTCAAGACCGGCCGGAGCGCGACGGCTCTCCTGGAGGAACTCATGGCCGCGGGACTGGGTTCGATGCCGGGGACCGCGGCGGAGATCCTCGACGACTCCTTGCGCGACCGTCTGTCACCCGAGAAGGTGGGCGTGTCAGACTGGATCCGCATCGTGTCCGCCGCGCACCGGCTCGGGCTGCGTTCGACGGCGACGGTGATGTTCGGGCACGGCGAGAGCTGGGACGCGTTGCTGAGGCACATGGACCTGCTGCGCGACCTGCACCGCCGCACGGAAGGATTCACAGAGTTCATCCCCTTGGCCTTCGTGCCGCATCGGAACCGGCTGGGCCGGGAGCTTTCGCGAACCACCCCGGGCGGCGCCGAGGAGGTGGCGCGGGGAAGTGCGGACCGCGTGCGGAGGCTCTATCCGTTGGCGCGGCTCTTCTTCGGCGCGGAGATGCGGCATCTGCAGACCAGTTGGGTGAAGCTTGGGACCGAGGAGGCGGCGGCGATGTTGAAGGCCGGATGCGACGACTTCGGCGGGACCCTGTACGAGGAGAGCATCACCCGTGAAAGCGGCGGCGAACACGGCGAAAGCCGGACCCCGGAGGAACTCGAATCCGCCATCCGATCCGTCGGAAAGACGCCGCGCCGTCGGACGACGTTGTATGGATTGGGGGAGGGGTGAGGTTGGATTTGTTGTTTGTTCGTCAGTTGTCGGTTGAAGGTTGAGCAACGTGGCTGCGTTCACCAGAACGCGGATCCCATCCGCCATTTCTCCACTGGAATTCACTGAGGTCCCATCCGCTGGGGACTCCGATGTGAAACAGGGCAAAACGGTTGACGTCTGGGGTATGGAGTCCCGGCTTCAGCCGGCGGAAATCC
>CAIYXO010000184.1 GCA_903930165.1 uncultured Verrucomicrobiota bacterium
CGTGGCCTTGTAGGACGCGACCGCCTGGGCGAGGGAATGCCCCAGCGCGCGGGCGGACATGTCCGGGAACGGGTCCAACTGGTTGAGGCGGGTCTTCCGGAACTCTCCGACGAAGACGAGCCAGTCGCGCATCCAGGGATTGCCGGAGTACTGGTAGGCCTCGTCGACATGGTAGATCCAGCTGTGCTCGTCGTCGCGGGCGTAGGCGTTCGGTCCGGTGGTGGGAAGGTAGGCGCCGGTGCCGGGGGCGATGCCGGCATCCAGCTTGGGACGGCCGTTGGCGATGAAGCGGCGCCAGTTGCGGACCTGGTCCGCTTGGCTGGCTTCGGGCAGGTAGGGATTCTCGGAAGGCCGGATGCGGTTGAAGTCGCGCCCGAACCGGTAGCCCGCCAGCCATTGCGGGCGGATGTTCAGTTCCGCCATCGCGAAATCGACGCCGTAGAAGTAGTCCGCCGGATCCCCGGTGACGAGGAAGCGGTTGACGCTGTAGGGCCAGTCGCCCGCGGTCGAAGTGGCGATGCGACGCGGCTCGTCGAGTCCGAATCGGTTCACCCCGAGGAGTTCCGAAAGCCGGGTTCCGGGCGCGACCGGCTGGTACCTGCCGCCGTAGGTCTGGTAGTCCGGCAGACGGCGGTCCGAGGCGGGGAGGTTGGTGGGCGCTGGAGGAAGGTGTCCACCCAGGTCGGCGGTCACCCGCGTGGCGGCGTACCAGGAAGAGGGCAGTGTGACCACGGGCGGGAACTGGAACTGCCGGGCGAGGACCGAGGCCGCCTCGGATCCAAGGGGGCCGAAGTTCAGGACGAACTCCTTCACCGTGTGCTGCATGTCGTCGAGCCAGTAGAGGCCGGCCGGGCTGGCTTCGTCGCCTTGGCGTTGGCTGCCCCAGGCGGGCCAGAGCTCGATCCGGAGACCGCCGTCGGCATCCATCGCCAGGCCGCTCGGCCACTGCTGCTCGAAGTTGCGGTAGAAGACCTGCACTCCGTCCCCGGCCAGAAGTCCGGCGCCGAGAAGCGGCCCCAGCCCGGACGGATCGTCCGCGCTTTCACGGGACCGGACCGCTCGGGCCGCACCCGGAGGCGGAAGACGCAGACCCAGTTCATAGGACTCGAAATAGAGCGGCCGGGAGTAGGTCCGGTTGATCGCGCTGTTCTGCAACTGCAGGTCCACCTTCAGGGAGGGGTTCCCGGCGTAGGCCTGGAGCCGCAGGGCCCAACCGTGGACATGGTTGCTGGGCGACAGGTAGACGGTCGGCGCGGAGATGCGGATCCGGGCCCGGAGCGGGCCGGACTCCTCCACGTCGACCTGGATGTCGCCGGGGTCGCGACGGAACGATTCCTGTAGAGCAACGCCGTCGCCTTGGCGCGCGAGCATTCGGGCTTCGAGGTTGCCCATGGGTGTCTCGATGGCGAATGGCGAGCGGCGGATCCGGAAAACCTGGCCGGCCGTCCGCAGTTCGATCACGCCATCCGAGTCGCTGAACTCCAGGAGGCGACCGGGCGTCTGCGGCGGGTTTC
>CAIYXO010000185.1 GCA_903930165.1 uncultured Verrucomicrobiota bacterium
CACCAAGGCGATCCCCGACGTCGGCTACCTGCATCGGGGCGACGAGAAGATCGCCGAGAACATGACCTACAACCAGTTCGTGCCCTACACGGACCGGTTGGACTACCTCGCGCCGCTCGCGAACAACGTCGCGTACGTCCTCGCCGTCGAGAAGCTGATGGGCATCGACGGTGCGATCCCGCCGCGCGGACAGTACCTGCGGGTCATCTGCTGCGAACTGGCCCGCATTTCGGCCCACCTTCTCGGCCTGGGCGCGTTCGCGATGGATGTCGGCGCGCTGACGGTCTTCCTCCACACCTTCACCGAGCGGGAGAAGATCTACAACCTGTGCGAATCGCTGACCGGCGCCCGCTTCACCACCAGCTACACGCGGGTGGGCGGCCTGACCCGCGACTGTCCGCCGGGATGGATCCAGGCGGTCCGCAAGTTCCTCGACGAGGTCGTGCTCAACATCGCCGAGTCCGAGACCCTGCTGACCCGCAACCGCATCTTCGTGGACCGAACCCGCGACGTCGGCGTCATCTCGCGCCAACTGGCGATCGACTACGGTCTGACGGGCCCGAACCTGCGTGGCAGCGGAGTGGACTACGACGTCCGCAAGGCCAATCCCTACCTCGTCTACAAGGACCTCGAGTTCGACGTCCCGGTGGGTTCCGTGGGCGATTGCTACGACCGTTATCTCGTCCGCATGGAGGAGATGCGCCAGAGCGTTCGGATCCTGCGCCAGTGCCTCGACCGCATCCCCGGCGGGGCCGACAACGCGTCGCGGGAACCGGTCAGCATCCAGGACGGCAAGGTCACCCTGCCTCCGAAGACGAAGGTCCTGACCAGCATGGAGGAGCTGATCCACCAGTTCATGATCGTGACCCAGGGGGTCAACGCGCCTCCGGGCGAGGTCTACTTCGGGGCGGAGAACCCGAAGGGCGAGCTGGGCTTCTACATCCACAGCCGGGGCGGAGGCACGCCCTACCGGCTGAAGATACGGGCCCCGTCGTTCGTGAACCTGAGCATCCTGCCCGAGGTGCTCCCGGGCCACATGATGAGCGACATCGTGTCGATCCTCGGCTCGTTCGACTTCGTGATGGGCGAGTGTGACCGATAAGGATTTCCGCCGATGAGTTTCACCGTTCCAAGCCATCTCGAGGCCGAGCTCGACGAGATCACGACGCACTACCCGGTCAAGCGGAGCGCGTCTCTCATGTTCCTGCACGCGTTGCAGGAGCACTTCGGATACGTCTCCAAGGACGCCGTGGAGTGGACCGCCCGCAAGTTGGGTCTGCAGCCGATCAACGTGTACGAACTGGTGACGTTCTACCCGATGTTCCGTCAGGAGCCCCTAGGGAAGACGCACGTCAAGGTCTGCCGCACGTTGAGCTGCGCCCTGCAGGGCAGCGGCGAGCTCCGGGAGCGTTTCTGCTCCAAGCTCGGACTGGATCCGCACGCACACGCGCCGCAGACGACGCCGGACGGAAAGTTCACGGTCGAGTTCGTCGAATGCCTCGCGAGCTGCGGCACGGCCCCGGTCGTCCTGGTCAACGAAGAGCTCCACCACAAGGTCTCGTCCGCGGATGCGGACGCGATCCTTCAGAAGGGGAAGGCGGCCTGAAGGGGAGCTTCGCTTGGAAATCCGGCCTTTTGAGGTGGTTGCCCGACATGGATTCGAACCATGACAAACAGATTCAGAGACTGTTGTGCTACCATTACACCATCGGGCAGGCCGGTAAGCGCGGGAGAAGCTAGGTAGAATCGTCACACAGTCAAGCACTGCCATGCCGGAACAATTCAAACTGATCACGAAGCACATCGACGAGCCGGGCTACACCCCGGACATCGCGTGCTACCTGCGTCATGGCGGATACGCGGGCCTGAGGAAGGCGCTCGCCACGCCGGTGCGTGAACTCGCCGAGGGCAAGAAGCTCTCGCCGCAGGAGGTCGTCCGCGAAGACGTCAAGGCCTCCGGTCTCCGGGGCCGCGGCGGCGCCGGCTTCTCGGCCGGGCTCAAGTGGAGCTTCGTCGACCGTCGCAGCGGAAAGCCGATCTACCTGATCTGCAATGCCGACGAATCGGAGCCGGGCACGTTCAAGGACCGCCAGATCATCCACAAGGATCCGCATCAGCTGGTCGAGGGCATGATCATCTCGTGCTGGGCCAACGACGTGAAGCTGGCCTACATCTACATCCGGGGCGAGATGCCCGAAGGCGCACGCCTGTTGAATCAGGCCCTCAAGGAGGCCCGCGAGAACGGCTTCCTTGGCAAGAACATCCTCGGAACCGGCTACGACCTCGAGATCCACGTCCACCGCGGCGCCGGTGCCTACATCTGCGGCGAGGAGACCGGCCTCATCGAGTCGCTCGAGGGCAAGCGGGCCTATCCCCGCATCAAGCCTCCATACTTCCCGGCCGTCCTCGGGCTCTACATGTGCCCGACGATCGTGAACAACGTGGAGACGCTCTGCCACGTGACCCACATCGTGAACATGGGCGCGTCCGAGTATGCCAAGCTGGGCACGCCGAACAACACCGGCACCCGCATCGTGAGCCTGAGCGGCGACGTGATGCGTCCCGGCTTCTACGAGATCCAGGTCGGAAAGGTGACCTTGGGCGAGCTGATCCACGACGCGAACTTCGGTGGCGGCCTCCGCCCGGGACGCTCGCTCAAGGCGATCATCCCCGGTGGTTCCTCCTCGAAGGTCCTGAAGGCCGGCGAGGTCTTCAAACTGAACCGCAAGGGCGCCGACGGCCAGATGGCCAAGGTCGACGTCCCGCTGCTGGATCTCCCGTACGACTTCGATTCCCTGCAGCAGGCCGGCACGATGTCCGGTTCGAGCGCGGTGATCGTGCTCGACGATTCCCGCAGCATGGTCGAGACGCTCGGCAACCTCTCCGAGTTCTACGCGCATGAGAGTTGCGGCCAGTGCACGCCCTGCCGCGAGGGAGCGCTGTGGCTGGCCAAGGCGACCCACCGTCTCGCCCATGGCGAAGGCCGCAAGGAGGACGCCAACTACCTCGCCCACATCGCCCAGAACATCCAGGGCCGGACGATCTGCGCCTTCGGCGAGGCCGCTTCCTGGCCGGTGCTCAGCTTCGTGAAGAAGTTCCGCGACGAGTTCGAGGCCAAGGGAGCCGCCGACGAGGCCGCCCGCGCCCAGGGCGCCGGCCCCGTGCACGGCGTCAAGATGGCCGCCAGCCCCAACCATCACTGATTTCCGCGATGTCCGCCCCCGTCCAACCCGCTCCGGCCCCCGCACCGCAGGCCCCGCCTCCGGTCGAGACCATGACCGTCAAGGTCAACGGCAAGACCGTCCAGGTGCCGAAGACCCACCCCGACTGGCAGGGCAAGCCCCAGCCGACGACGATGCTCCAGGCCGCCCGTTGCGCCGGCGTGGACATCCCGCACTACTGCTACCACGACAAGCTGCCCGTCGCCGGCAATTGCCGCATGTGCCTCGTCGAGTTCGGCACGCCGATGATGGATCCCGCGACCCGGAAGCCCGTCCTGAACGAGGACGGCTCCCCGAAGATCGCCAAGTCGGTCCTGCCCTACGAACCCGGCACGCCGCGCGGCGCCATCGCCTGCGCCACGCCGATCTCCCCGGGCATGGAGATCTACGCCGATTCCCCCGCGACCAAGCAGATGCGCGAGTCGGTGCTGGAATCGCTCCTGATCAACCACCCGCTGGACTGCCCCATCTGCGACCAGGCCGGCGAGTGCAAGTTGCAGGAATACTCCGTCCAGCACGGACAGGCCGGCAGCCGCTTCGTCGAGGCCAAGGTCCACAAACCCAAGGCCGTCGACCTCGGTCCCCGCATCGTCCTCGACGACGAGCGCTGCGTGCTCTGCACCCGCTGCATCCGCTTCACCAAGGACATCGCCGGCGACGACGCCCTCGGGATCGTCAACCGCGGCTCCTACAACACGATCAGCGCGTTCGAGACCGGGAAGTTCGACAACAACTACACGCTCAACACCGTCGACCTCTGCCCGGTCGGCGCGCTCACCTCGAAGGATTTCCGCTTCAAGATGCGCGTCTGGTTCCTCAAGGAATCGAAGAGCGTCTGCACCTCCTGCGGGACCGGTTGCAACATCACCATCGGTTCCCGTGAAGGCGTCGTGCACCGCTACGAACCGCGCGAGAACGACGCGGTCAACGGGCCGTGGATGTGCGATTCCGGCCGCCTGAACTACAAGTGGATCGGCCGGGCAGACCGGCTCCGTGAGGTGCTCGTCCGCGGCACCCGTTCCACCTGGAACGCCGCCCTCCAGGACCTCACCGCCCTCCTTTCCAAGGCCCCTGCGGGCAGCGTCGCAATCGTCGCCTCCGCCCGGCAGACCACCGAGGAACTGTTCCTCCTTAAGAAGCTCGCCGCCAAGACCGGCGCGACCACCGATTCCATCGCCCGCGAAGGCGAAGCCGACCGGCTCCTGGTCGCCGCCGACCGCAATCCGAACTCGAACGGCGCCCGGCTGACGGGCATCGCCTTCACCGAGGCCGGCATCCGGATCCCGGAGATCGCTGCCGCCATCGAGGCCGGAACCGTCAAGACGCTCGTCGTCTTCGGCGAGGACGTCACGAAGCACGGCATCCCGGCCGCGACCCTCGCGAAGCTCGAGACGCTGGTCGTCAGCGACATCCTGCCCAACGCGACCACCGCCTTGGCGACCCACCTCCTTCCGGGCGCCGCCCACGCGGAGAAGCGGGGCACCTTCGTCAACGTGAAGGGACGCCTGCAGAAGTTCATGAAGGCCGTCGAGGCCCCCGGCGACTCCCGGGCCGAGTGGGAGTTCCTGCACGAGCTCGTGCACGGCGTGACCGGACAGAACGGCTACTCGACCATCGAGGGCCTTTTCAACCAGATGGCCCGCGAGGTCCCGGCGTTCGCCGGACTCGAATGGGCGAAGATCGGCGACACCGGCGTCGACGTGAAGATCTAGCCCCGCCATGGAATCCCTCCAGTACCTCAGCCCGACGACCCAGTTCGTCCTCTTCAGCGCGCTGAAGATCCTCGTGGTCTTCGGCGTGGTCATGACCGGCGTCGCCTACGCGGTGCTCGTCGAGCGCAAGGTCTCGGCGTGGATCCAGGACCGCGTCGGCCCGAACCGCACCTCGCCCTTCTTCGTCGACTACATCCCGGTCATCGGCCCGTTCCTGGTCCGGCTCGGCATCTTCCAGCCGATGGCCGACGGCCTGAAGTTCATGCTCAAGGAGGACTTCACTCCGAGCTACGTCCGCAAGATCTACTTCTGGCTCGCCCCGGCCATCACCGTCGTCCCCGCGCTCATGACCGTCGCGGTGATCCCGTTCGGCTCGACGCTCGGTTCCGAGAAGATGGTCATCGCCGACCTCAACGTCGGCATCCTCTACACCTTCGGCATCGTGTCGCTCGGCGTGTACGGCATCGTCCTCGCCGGCTACGCCTCGAACTCCAAATACCCCTTCCTCGGCGGCATCCGGTCCAGCGCCCAGATGATCTCGTATGAGATCGCCATGGGCCTGAGCGTGGTCCCCATCTTCCTGCTCACCGAGAGCCTCAACCTCGGGGACATCGTGAAGTACCAGGCGGACCACGGCTGGATGATCCTAAAGCAGCCGGTCGCGTTCGTGATCTTCCTGATCGCCGCCTTCGCCGAGACGAACCGGCTTCCCTTCGACCTTCCCGAGTCCGAGACCGAGCTCGTGGGCGGCTACCACACCGAGTACAGCTCGATGAAGTTCGCCCTCTTCTTCCTCGGCGAGTACGCCAACATGATCGCCTCGTCGGCGATGATGGTGACCCTGTTCTGCGGTGGATGGACCCTGCCGGGCACGCTGCTCAGCACGCCTTCCTCGTCGCTCCTCGTCGGCCTGCTCCACATCGGCGTGTTCCTCTCCAAGATGGCGGTGTTCATGATCGTGTTCATCTGGGTGCGCTGGATGCTCCCGCGCTTCCGCTACGACCAGCTCATGGACATCGGATGGCGCCGCTTCATCCCGGTCGCCCTCGCCAACATCCTCCTCACCGCCGTGGTCGTGGCCCTCTGAACCCCCTACTCCCGCCCATGAGCACCAAAGTCGTCGATCGCTCGCCGCTCACCTTCTACGAGCGCACCTACCTGCCGGCCATCCTCGGCGGACTCAAGGTCACCGCGAAGCACTTCGCGGACACCGTCTTCAAGGGCAAGTCCGTCACCATGCAGTATCCCGAGGAACGCTGGGTCGTTCCCGAGGGCTACCGCGGTGCTCCTTATCTGGTGAAGGACCAGGAGGGCGCGACCAAGTGCGTCAGCTGCCAGCTCTGCGAGTTCGTCTGCCCGCCGAAGGCCATCCGCATCACCCCGCCGGGCGCCGAAGGCCAGCCCGCCGACCGCCACAACGCGGAGAAGATGCCGAAGGAATTCGAGATCAACATGCTTCGCTGCATCTTCTGCGGCATGTGCCAGGAGGTCTGCCCGGAGGAGGCGATCTTCCTCCAGAAGGACTATTCGCTCACCGGCGAATCCCGGTCCGAGATGGTCTTCAACAAGGAGAAGCTGCTGAAGCTCGGCGGCACCCACGCCGGCATCCAGAAGTGGAAGCACAAGCTGGAGGAGGCCGAGACGCAGGAGACCTTCCCGGTCCAGACCCGGTGACGCCCAGGAGAACACCCACATGCCCCAGTTCACCGACCTCCTCTTCTTCGCCTTCGCCGGGATGGCCCTGCTGTTCGGCTTCCTCACCGTCGCGAACCCCGTCAGCCGCAACCCGGTCACCAGCGCCATGTTCCTGGTGCTCACGATCATCTCGCTCGCCGGGCTCTACCTGCTCCTGCACGCCTTCTTCCTCGCCGCCGTCCAGGTGCTCGTCTACGCGGGCGCCGTCATGGTGCTCTTCCTCTTCGTCATCATGCTCCTCGACATCAAGGAGGAGGAACGCCGCCGCCTGAAGACCTTCACGGTCGGCGTCGGATCGGTCGCCGTCGCCGCGCTGCTCGGCATCCTCACCGTGTCCGCCCTTTCCGCCAAACCCGGCTCCCCCGCCGGCCAGACCCGGCTCGCCATCGGCGACACCGCCGAGCTCGGCAAGGTCCTCTTCAACCACTGGCTCCTCCCCTTCGAGATCCTCTCCGTGCTGCTCCTCGTGGCCATGGTCGGGGTCATCCTGCTCAGCAAGAAGGACCTCAAGTGACCGTCCGCACCGGACACCGCAACCTTCCATGAACGTCGGCCTCCAACACTACCTGATCGTCAGCGGGCTGCTCTTCAGCCTCGGCCTGCTCGGCGTGGTCGTGCGTCGCAACCTGCTCGTGATCTTCATGGGTCTCGAGCTGATGCTCAACGCCGCCAACCTCTCCCTCGTGGCGTTCTCGCGCTACAACGCGAACCTCGACGGCCAGGTGATGGTCTTCTTCATCATCACCGTCGCCGCCGCCGAGGTCGCCGTCGGTCTTGCCCTCATCGTGGCCCTGTACCGCAAGCGCCAGACGGCGCATGTCGAGGACCTCACCACCCTCAAACTCTGACCGCTCGAATGGAACACGCCGTCGCCCAACACGCCGCAGGCTCCGGGTCCACCCTCCAGGATCTCGCCTGGTTGGTCCTGCTCATCCCCCTGGTCATGGCCGCGGGCACCACCCTGCTCGTCCGCAAGGACCGCACGCTCTCCGCCCTCTTCAACATCAGCGGAGTCGTCCTTTCCTTCATCCTCAGCGTCGTCCTGCTCTTCGCCTTCGGCGGCTCTGCCGCGGACTGCACGCCTTTCCGCTGGCTGCCCGTCGAGGGACTCGACGTCCGCATCGGACTCCACCTCGACGGCCTGTCGCTGCTGATGCTGCTCGTGGTCACCGGCGTCGCCTCGCTGGTGATGATCTATTCCACAGGCTACATGCACGAGGACGCGTCCTACCCGCGCTTCTTCTCCAGCCTCAGCCTCTTCGTCTTCTCGATGCTCGGCATCGTGCTCGCCGACAACTTCGTGATGATGTTCCTGTTCTGGGAGCTCGTCGGCGTCTCATCCTACCTGCTCATCGGATTCTGGTACGGTCGGCCCGCTGCCGCGGACGCCTCGAAGAAGGCCTTCCTCACGAACCGCATCGGCGACTTCGGCTTCATGCTCGGCATCCTCGTCGTCTGGTCCGCCCTGGGCACCGTCGACTTCGCCGCGGCCAAGGCGAAGCTGGTCGAGAACCCCGCCGCCCTCGGAACCATGGCCGGCATCGCCGGCCTCCTGGTGTTCATGGGAGCGATGGGCAAGAGCGCCCAGTTCCCGCTCCATGTCTGGCTGCCCGACGCGATGGAGGGCCCGACACCGGTCTCCGCCCTGATCCACGCCGCCACGATGGTGGCCGCCGGCGTCTACATGCTCTGCCGCGTCTTCTTCATCTACACCGCCGCCCCCGGTTGGCCCGCGGCCATCGGCTTCCTCGGTGGTCTCTCGGCCGCGACGATCCTTTCGTTCATCGGCGCGTTCACCGCGCTGCTTGCCGCCGTCATCGCGGTCCAGCAGAACGACATCAAGCGCATCCTCGCCTATTCCACGCTCTCCCAGCTCGGCCTGATGGTCATGGCCGTCGGCCTCGGCGCGAAGCATGGCGACCCGTCCGCCTCGATGTACCACCTCGTCACCCACGCCTTTTTCAAGGCGATGCTCTTCCTCGGGGCCGGCTCGGTCATCCACGCCTGCCACCATGAGCAGGACATCTGGAAGATGGGCGGACTCCGCGCTAAGATGCCGGTCACGTTCTGGACGTTCCTCATCGGAACCGCCGCGCTCGCGGGGCTACCGCCCTTCAGCGGCTTCTATTCCAAGGACGAGATCCTCGCGACCGCCCTCGAGGCGAACCCGATCCTGTTCGGCGTCGGCGTCTTGGTCACCGTCCTGACCACCTTCTACATGAGCCGGCTGCTGCTCGTGACCTTCTTCGGAGGCGCCCGCAGCGGTTCCGCGGACCACGCGCACGAGTCCCCGGGCAGCATGAAGTGGCCGCTGGTCACCCTCGCCATCCCGAGCGTTGCGGTCGCATGGCTGCCGATCGGCGAGTACCTCACCCGCCAGTTCCGTCCCGAGTTCCACGGGCACGGCGGAGACATCCTCTTCGGACCGTTCAACCACAACCCCATCGCCGCCTTCTTCGGCTTCGGTGCCGCGTTGTTCGGGTTCTCCCTCGCGTTCTCGCTCTATTGGAAGGCGGAGAAGGATCCCCTGCCGGCCCGCCTCGGGATGCTTTCGCGCGCGATGCGCAACCGCTTCTACTTCGACGAGATCTACGAGTCGGTCTTCATCCCGCTGCACAACCTCGCCTCGCACGTCGCCGACTGGGTCGACCGCTGGCTGGTCGCCGGACTGTTCGTCCGCGGCCTGACCGGCGCCGTCGACCTCACCGGCCGCGCCCTCCGCCTCGCCCAGACCGGCAGCATCCAGACCTACGCCTTCCTCTTCACCGTGGGCGTCGTCCTCGTCGTCCTCCTCGCCCGGAAGTAACATGGCCTCCCTCACACCGCTCATCCTGACCCCGCTGTTCACGGCGCTGCTGGTCCTCCTGGTGCCCGGCAACTACCGGGTCGTCGTCCGTGCCCTCGCCGTGGTCGGTTCCGGCCTCACCGCGTGGCTCGCGGTCCTCGCCTTCTTCGGATTCCACCCGGGACAGGAGGGCCTCCAGTTCGAGTCCACCGTGCCTTGGATCCATGTCGGCACCCTCGAGCTCGCCTACCATGTCGGCGCCGACGGCCTGAACATCGGCCTCCTGCTCGTCACCGGCCTCGTCGGATTCGCCTCCGTCCTCGCCTCGTGGAACATCGAGCGCAACCCGAAGCTCTTCTACGTCCTGCTGCTCCTCGTCATCGCCGGCGCCCTCGGCGCCTTCGCCTCGCACGACCTGCTGTTCTTCTACTTCTTCAACGAACTCGCCCTGGTGCCGACGTTCATCATGATCGGCGTCTGGGGACGCGGTGAGGACAAGACCTACCAGGCGTTCCGCATCACGCTCTACCTGACCCTCGGCGCGCTGGCCGCCCTCGCCGGACTCATCGCCCTCCATGTGGCGACCGGTGCGAAGACCTTCGACGTCCTCGCGATCAAGGCCGCCCTGGCTGCCAACCCGCTCAGCCCGACCTCCCAGATCTGGATCTTCGCCCTGCTGCTCTTCGGCTTCGGCACGTTGGTCGGCCTGTTCCCGTTCCATTCCTGGGCGCCGGGAGGTTACGCCGCCGCCCCGACCGCCACCGCCATGATGCACGCCGGCATCCTCAAGAAGGCCGGCCTCTACGCCATCCTCCGGGTCGCCCTTCCGCTGCTGCCCGAGGGCGCCGCCACCTGGCTCCCGGTGCTGGCCTGGCTCTGCGTCGGCAACCTCCTCCACTGCGGCTTCGTAGCCCTCCGCCAGAAGGACCTCAACCTCCTCATCGGCAACTCCAGCCTCGCCCACATGGGCTTCGCCTTCCTCGGCATCGCGAGCCTCACCGTCATCGGCGTCACCGGTACCGTCATCGTGATGGTCGCCCACGCCCTGCTCGCCGCGCTGAGCTTCGCCCTCAGCGGCTACCTCGAATCCCAGACCGGTACCGTGGACATGACCCGCCTCGGCGGCCTGCTCAAGCGCATGCCGGTGTTCGGCACGCTGCTGGTGATGGCCTTCATGGCCGGCTGCGGCCTCCCGGGCTTCGCGAACTTCGCCGGCGAGGCGACCGTCCTCTTCGGCTCCTGGAAGTCCCTGCCGTGGGTGGTCCTCGCGGCCGCCTGGAGCGGACTCATCCTCGGCGGCGTGTACATGCTCCGCGCCCTCCGCGCCGTCCTCTACGGCGAGGAACGCCCGGAGTTGGCCAAGGTCGAGGACACCGGATGGTGGCGGCGCCTGCCGCTCGCCCTCCTCGTCGGCGCCCTGCTCCTGTTCGGCGTCGCCCCGGGCCTCCTCAGCACCCGGATCGAACCGGTGGCGCGTGAAATCGTGAAGTCCGCCACCCGCCCGCCGGCAACCGCGCCGGCCGAACCCGTCGCCGCCCTGTCCCACTGATCGAAGCACCCCGCGGACGGGACTTCCCGCCGCAGATGAACCTGGAGAGATGAACGACTATTCGCTGATCACGCTGGAGATCCTCGCCGTCATCATCGGCCTTGGCGCCCTGATGGTGGACCTTTGGATCCCCGCGTCCGCCCGCCGCGCCCTCGGCTACGGCACCGCCGCCGCGCTCGGATGCCTGCTCGCGTTCGCCGCCGGTTCCCTTTCGCCCCAGGCCGGGCTCGGGTTCCACAACACCTTCGTCGTCGACGACCTCGCCCGCTACTTCAAGACCTTCTTCCTGTTCGGCGCCTTCGTGGTGGTGCTCATGACCGTCGACTTCGCCCCGAAGATCGGCTCCGGTCTCTCGGAGTTCTACGCGCTGGTCTGCTTCGCCCTCGTCGGGATGCTCTTCGCCGCCTCCGCCAACGACCTCGTGATGCTCTTCGTCAGCCTCGAGCTGATCACCGTCACGTTCTACGTCCTGAACAGCTTCCAGCGGGGCCGCATCGCCTCGCTCGAGGCCGGCATCAAGTACCTCATCCTCGGCGCCGTGGCTTCCGGCTTCATGGTGTTCGGCATCGCCCTCGTGTTCGGTTCCGCCAACTCCACCAACTTCGGCGTCATCGCTTCCCGTCAGGCCGAACTGGCCCACTCCACGGTCTTCCTCACCGGCCTGCTCCTGGTGCTGGTCGGACTCGGATTCAAGATCGCCGCCTTCCCCTTCCAAGCCTGGGCGCCCGACGTCTACCAGGGCTCGCCGGCCCCTGCGACCGCCTTCCTCGCCGTCGGGTCCAAGGCCGCCGGCTTCGTTTTGCTCGTCCGCCTCGTCACCCAGGCCGTCCCGCAGATCGCCGCCGAATGGAACCGCCTGCTGGTGGTCATGGCCGCCGGCACCATCGCCTACGGAAGCCTCTGCGCCCTGCCGCAGCGGAACCTCAAGCGCCTGATGGGCTACTCGTCCATCGCCAACGCCGGATACCTCCTCCTCGGCGTCGTCGCCATGTCCACCTCCGGCTCCGCCGCGGTGCTCTACTACCTGGGCGGATACTTCTTCACCGTGCTGGCCGCGTTCACCGTGATCTGCGCGATCGCGGAACACGTCGAGGGCGACGACATCGCCAACCTCGCCGGGCTCGGCCAACGTTCCCCGTTCCTGGCCGCCGCCCTCTCCATCGCGTTCGTCTCCCTCGCGGGCATCCCGCCGATGGTCGGATTCTTCGGCAAGGTGCTGCTGCTCCGCTCCGTGTTCGAAGGCGCCGCCGCCCATCCGTCCTTCTACCTGCTTCTCGCCGTGGCCGTCGTCGGCGTGGTGCTGTCGCTCTACTACTACTTCGGCGTGATCCGCTCGATCTACTGGGGAGCCAACCCCTCGAGCCTCGCCCCGATCTCCACCTCCCTGGGCACCAAGGTCGCCCTCGCGGCCTGCATCGGTGGAATCGTCTTCCTGGGCGTCGCCCCCAACAGCCTCCTCAAGATGGCCGACCAGGCGGTCCAGGCGAAGTCCGCCACCGCCCAGCACGCCGCCGCGGCGCACTGA
>CAIYXO010000186.1 GCA_903930165.1 uncultured Verrucomicrobiota bacterium
CCGGTTCCTGAACAATCCGCACGACATCATCGACGACCGGATCGATGTGGTGACCCGCGGGCTGATGGGTCTGACCGTGCAGTGTTCACGGTGTCACGACCACAAGTTCGACCCGATTCCGACCGCCGACTACTACTCGCTCTACGGGATCTTCTCCAACAGCCGGGAACCGGAGGAGAAGCCGTTCATCGCCGCCAACCCGGATCCTGCGCGGTCGGCCGAATTCGCGAAGGAGAAGGACAAGCGCCAGAAGGAGCTCTCCGACTACCGGATGGAGCGCACCGCGGAGGTGATGAAGAAGCTGCGCGAGCGGGTGGGAGATTACCTGTTGGCGGCGCACGATGCGGCGAGCCTCGACTGGACCAACCTCGAGGGACTCGCCCGTCAGCGCAGCCTGGATCCCGGGCTGGTGGCGGCGTGGAAGGGGCGCCTGGAACAGTGGCGCACGCAGTCCCATCCGGTCTTCGCGCCGTGGTTCGCCTTCGAGAAGCTCACTCCGGAAGAGTTCGGACGTCGCGCTCCGGAGTTGGTGGGATCAGTGACTGGCGGGAACCTGGACGGAAAGCCGCTCAATCCGCGGCTGGCCGCCCATTTCAAGGGATTCGCCCCGACCGGTTTCACCAACGTGGCGGCCCACTACGGCGAGCTGCTGACCGGCGTGGAACGCAACTGGCGTGGGACCCTGGAGGCGGCGAAGTCGGCGGGACAACCCGAGCCGACGCAGTTGGCCGTGGCCGACGAGGAGCAGCTTCGGCTGGTGCTCTACGGTCCTGATTCGCCGGTCCAGGAGGTTCGGAACGGCATCGACCGCTTCTTCGACACGCCCGTGGCCCAGAAGCTCCGCGCGCTCCAGCGCAAGATCGACGAACTGGAGGCGACCCATCCCGGGGCCCCGCTGCGGGCGATGGCCATGCTGGACCGGGAAGCCATCTCGGAGCCCGTGGTGTTCAAGCGTGGGAACCCCGGAAACCCGGGACCGAAGGTGCCACGCCGCCAGCTGACCGTCGTCGCGGGAGAGAACAGCCCCGCCTTCGAAAAGGGAAGCGGCCGCCTTGAGTTCGCACGTTCGATCGCGTCCCGCGGCAATCCCCTCACGGCACGGGTGTTCGTGAACCGGGTCTGGCAACGCCACTTCGGCACCGCGCTCGTCCGCACTCCGAGCGACTTCGGCGTGCGCAGCGATCCGCCGACCCATCCCGAGCTGCTGGACTACCTGGCGGTGCGCTTCATGGACAACGGCTGGTCGATCAAGAATCTCCATCGCGAGCTGCTGCTCTCGGCGACCTACCGCCAGTCGAGCGATCCGCTGGCCCACGACGCCTCAAAGGAGGAGGTCGCCCTAGCGGAGAAGGAGGATCCAGCGAACAACCTCTACTGGCGCATGAACCGCAAGCGCATCGACTTCGAGGCGATGCGGGACAGCCTGCTCGCCGTCTCCGGCACGTTGGACCGCACGGTCGGCGGTCGCCCGGTGGAGATCTACGACACCGACAAGCCGGTGAACCGCCGGACGCTCTACGGCTTCATCGACCGCCAGAACCTCCCGGGAATCCTCCGTTCCTTCGACTTCGCCAGCCCGGATGCCACCTCCCCGGGCCGCTTCCAGACCAGCGTGCCGCAGCAGGCGCTCTTCTGGCTCAACAGCCCGGTGGTGGCGGAACAGGCGCGGGCCTTGGTCAGTCGACCGGACATCGCCTCCCGATCCGGGGCGGATCGGATCCGAAGACTTTACGACGTCGCCTACCAACGGTCTCCCGACCGCGGGGAACTGGATGCGGCGATGCGCTTCGTGGATGGCCAAGGCTCCGATGAGACGCCCGTCAGCCCGGGTTCCGCGTGGCTGTATGGCCGTGGGCACTACGATTCGGCGTCCAACCGTGTCGACGAGTTCCGTCCATTCCAGGTCTTCCGTGACGGGCGTTGGCAGGATGCCGAGAAGTTCCCGGCGACGGCCCCCGCAGCCTACGCCTCGTTGACCCGAACGGGCGGCCATCCGGGTGTGGACGGCCGCCATGCGGCGATCCGCCGGTGGACGGCACCCTCCGACATGACGGTCCGCATCTCGGGGA
>CAIYXO010000187.1 GCA_903930165.1 uncultured Verrucomicrobiota bacterium
CGAAGCCGAGGCCTTGGGCGCGGCGGCGCAGGTGGGCGAAGCCGAGGCCCAGGTGCATGTCAACGAGGGGGACCTCGCCCGGGCCGTCATCCGCTCCCCGATCGACGGCATCGTGCTCTCCCGGAGCATCGAGCCCGGACAGGTCGTGGCGGCCAGCTTCACCGCACCCCAGCTGTTCGTCATCGCCGAGCGGTTGGAGCGCATGAGGCTCGAGGTGGCCGTCGCCGAGGCGGACATCGCACGGGTTGCCCGTGGACAGTCCTCGTCCTTCACCGTCGACGCCTGGCCGGAACGGTCGTTCTCCGCACGCCTTTCCCGGGTCTCCTACGGGTCCGAGATGCGGGACAATGTCGTCACCTACCTCGCGGAACTGGAGGTCGCCAACGACGACCTGAGTCTCCGGCCCGGGATGACGGCGACGGCGGAGATCCGGGTCGCGGAAAGCCTGGGAGTCCTCCTGGTCCCGGCCTCCGCGTTGCGTTTCAACCCGGCTCCCGTCTCCGCCGGCACCAACCCGGTGGCGAAGAGGTCCTTCGTCCAGAGCCTCATCCCGATGCCGACCCGGAACCGCAGCCGCCCGGCTGCCGAGGATCCGGCGGCCGTATCCGCATCACCGCGCATCTGGGTGCTCCGGGAGAACGAGCCCGCGGCTGTCGAGGTCGAGGCGGGGCTGAGCGACGGGAGGTTCACGGAGGTCTCCGCGCCGGGGCTGGCCGAGGGTATGGAGGTCATCCTCCGCGCGAACGGCGGCTCCCCATGAAGGCGTCACCAACCCCGGCGGCGACCGCGCCCCTGATCGAGGTCCATGGCCTCGCCAAGGAATATGGGAGCGGAGGATCGGTCTTCCGGGCCCTGCGGGGAGTCGACCTCGTCGTCGGGCGGGGGGAATTCGTCGCCATCATGGGTCCCAGCGGATCCGGGAAGTCCACGCTGATGAACCTCCTGGGCTGCCTCGACACGCCCACCGCGGGCACCTACCGCTACGAGGGCATCGCGGTCGAGGGCCTGGACAACGACCAACGCTCGATGCTTCGCAGGCACGCGCTGGGCTTCGTGTTCCAGGGGTTCAACCTGCTCGGGCGGACGAGTTCGCTCGACAACGTCGCCCTGCCGTTGATCTACCGCGGCTTCTCCCGGGGGGAGCGGCGTTCGCGGGCCGCCGCGGCGCTCGAATCGGTGGGCCTCGCCGACAAGCTGGCGAGCCTGCCCGGGGAGCTTTCCGGCGGGCAGCAGCAGCGGGTGGCCATCGCCCGCGCGATCGTGACCGAGCCCGTGACGCTCTTCGCGGACGAGCCGACCGGCAACCTCGACTCGGCTTCGACCGCCGGGATCATGGAGCTGATTGTCCATCTGAACCGCAACCGGGGCATCACCGTCCTGATGGTCACCCACGACGAGCAGGTCGCGGCTTCCGCGGGGCGACGGGTGACGATCAGGGACGGTCTCATCGAGTCGGACCACAGGCGTCCCTGAAAGCCCTCCGTCCCGTGTACTGGAACGCCTTCGCCATCGCCCTGCAGGAGATCGCCCGCAACCGGACCCGCGCCTTCCTCACCGTGCTGGGGATCTTCATCGCGGTCGCGGCCATCGTCACCATGGTCACGCTCGGGGAGGGAGCCACCCTCGCCGTGAAGGCGCAGATCGCGAGTCTCGGCAGCAACCTCCTGACCCTGCGGCCCGGCGCCGGATTCGGGAACCGGGCCTCGTCCGCCGGGGTGCCGTCCTTCACCGAGGAGGACGCCGCGACGCTGGGTGAACAGGTTTCGGGCATCGCCTTGGTGGCCCCGGTCGGGACCGTTTCGTTGGGCACCATCCACCAGCACAACGCCCGGGTTTCGACAGTGGTCGGCACCACTCCGGACTACTTCGGGATCAACCGGTGGAAGCTGGCCGAAGGACGCTTCCTCAACGCGGCGGACCAGCGCGACGGGGGCGCGGTCTGCGTGATCGGGGAGACGGTCCGCCGGGAGTTGTTCGGCGACGCGGATCCCGTCGGCTCCCGGATCCGGATCGGCCGCGCCTCCTGCGAGGTCGTCGGCCTCCTCGCCGCGAAGGGCCAGGCGGGGATGGGCGACCAGGACGACACCCTGATCCTGCCGCTGTCCGCCCTCCAGAGGCGGCTGGTCGGCCGCACCTCGAGGCATGACATCAACCAGATCTCGATTTCGGCCCGCGACGGGACCGACAGCCTGGCGCTGATCGCCGAGATCACCCGGATCCTGCGTGTCCGCCGCCATCTCCGGCCGGATCAGGACAACGACTTCAACCTCTTCGACACGCGGCAGATCGCGGAGACGCTCGGCGCGACGACGCAGCTGATGACCCTGCTCCTGGGCGCCGTGGCGGGCGTTTCGCTCGTGGTCGGCGGGATCGGGATCATGAACATCATGCTGGTGTCCGTCGCGGAGAGGACGCGCGAGATCGGGATCCGCCTCGCCATCGGCGCCACGGCCCGCGAGGTCCTGCTGCAGTTCCTGGTCGAGGCGGTGACCCTCTCCTGCATCGGCGGCCTGATCGGGATCTTCCTCACGCTGGGTCTCTGCGTCGGGCTGGCCCGTGTCATCCAGGTGCCGTTCCACTTCAACGCCGGGATCAACCTGCTGGCCTTCCTGTTCTCCGCCGGCGTCGGCGTTGCGTTCGGCTTTGCGCCGGCCCGGCGTGCCGCCCGGTTGAATCCGATCGACGCGCTCCGCCACGAGTGAAGGAGCGCGTCGCGGCCCTGTTCACCGGAACAGCTTCGGCGCGAACTCGTTCAGGTAGTCGCGCCACTTGTCCCAGGTGTGGGCGCCTTCGGTCAGGTTGTAGACCACGTCGAAACGGTGGGTGCGGAGCATCTCCACGGTCTTGCGGGTGGTCTCGACCAGGAAGTCGTCCTTGCCCGTGGCGAACCAGAACAGCCTGAGGCCCTCCTTGAGCTTCGCGTCGTCGAGCACGGCCTTGTGCTTCTCCTCGAAGGACGGGCCCTGCGGTGCCGGGGCGCCGGGGCGCTGGACGATGCCGAAGATGCCGGAGCTGAAGACGCCGAGGTAGGCGAAGCGGTCGAGGTGCGGCACGCCGATGTTCAGCGTGTGGGCGCCACCCATCGAGAGGCCCGCGATGGCGCGGTGGGCGCGGTCGGTGTGGACCCGGTAGCGCTTCTCGACCAGCGGAAGCAGGTCCTCGAGGAAGTCCGGCTCGAACTCCCCGGACATCGAGCCGCGGCCCATGCCGAACGGGCCGGTGTGGCCGTGGGGCATCACGACCACCATCGGCTTCGCCTTACCGGCGGCGATGAGGTTGTCCAGGATGAGGCCGGCGCGTCCCACCGTGCTCCACGAGTTGTCGGAGTCGAACGCGCCATGGAGCAGGTAGAACACCGGATACTTCTCCGAACCCGCCTCGTAGCCGGGCGGCGTGTAGACGTGGAAGCGGCGGAACTTCCTGAGCGTCGAGGACCAGTACGTGACCTGGGCCACGGCGCCGTGCGGGACGTCCTTGGTGTCCTGCCAGTCGGCGCCGGGGACGTGGAGGAGGCTCCACGTGTTGTCGTTGGACTCGCTGGTCTTCGGGTTCCGCGGATCGACGACCGACAGGCCGTCGACGTTGAAGTTGTACCGGTAGCTGCCGGGGGCCACCGGGCCGTAGGAGATTTCCCAGACGCCGTTCGTGCCGCCCTTCATGTCCTGGCCTTGGCCGAGGCCAGGAAGGTCGCTGCCGGCGAGCTTCACCGACTGGGCTTTCGGGGCGAGCACCCGGAAGGTGATGCGGCGGTCGGCGCCGACCTCGGGCGAGGTGACGGAAGGCGGTGGGGTGGGACGTTGGGCTTGGAGCGCAGCGGACATGAGGATGCCGGCAAGGCCGCCGGCCAGGAGTGGTGGAAGTTTCATGCGGGGGGGGCCTCGGGGAGACCGGGGGGTGCGGACCGGGTTACAGGCGGGCTGCCGCTTTGACTCGGCCGGTTTCCGCGGCTGTGATGCCCGGGTGACGAGAACCTGGCATCCACGGATCCTCCTCCTGGCCCTCGCGGCCGTCTCCGCCACCGCCGCCGACCCGCGTCCCATCACCCCCGCCGACCTGTGGAAGGTTAAACGCCTCGCCGCACCCGCGGTTTCGCCCGACGGGAAGTCCGTCGCCTACGCGGTCCAGGAGTGGTCCGTGGAGAAGAACCAGAGCACCTCGAGCCTGTGGCTCACGGACGTCGCCGACGGCACGACCCGTCGGCTGACCCAGGCGAAGGGCAGCGACGGCTCCCCGGCCTGGAGCCCCGACGGCGCCCACATCGCGTTCGTCTCCAAGCGGGACGGCGACGAGGTGCCGTCGCTCCATGTCATTCCCGTGGCCGGCGGCGAGGCGGAGAAGCTCCTTGAGCTGCCGATGGGCGTCTCCAGTCCCCAATGGCTTCCGGACGGCTCCGGCCTCGTGGTGGCGACCACCGTGGTCCCCGGTCTGGCGGGCACTCTCTCGAAGCCGGACCTCGACGCGATGCGGAAGGAACTGAAGCGGCGGAAGGAGTCGAAGATCAGCGCCAAGTCCACGGAATCCCGCGCCTACCGGTACTGGGACCACTGGATCACCGACGGCCTCGCCGGACGCCTGGTGCGCGTCGGCCTGCAGGACCGCTCTGTCCGCGACCTCACGCCGGGATGGACCAACCAGTTCCAACTCAGCGGCGAGGCCCACTACCGGGTCTCGCCCGACGGGAAGTGGCTGGCCGTGACCCTCGACAGCACGCCGCCGCCGTACCGCGAGTACCCGAACCACGACGTGTACCTCGTGGCGGCCGACGGCTCCGCGCCGCCGCGGAACCTGACCCCGGACAACACCGGCGACGACGGCAACCCGATGTTCGCGCCGGACGGCCGCTCGGTGGTCTTCACCCGGACGCAGTCCAACTACTACAACGGCGAGTTCGCCAAGCTGTGGCGGCACGACCTCGCGACCGGGAAGAATTCGTCCGTGACCGAGGACCTGGACCTCGGGATTGCCGAGGCGGCGTTCTCGCCGGACGGCCGGGAGCTGTGGGTCGTTGGCGAGGACCGAGGCGTGGTGCCGGTGTTCCGCATGGACGCGGCGGGCGGCCCGCTGAAGGCCGTGATGCGGGACGGCACGAGCACCGGCCTGTCGGTGCGCGGCGGCACGGTGGCCTTCCTGAACAGCACCTCGACCCGGCCGGACGAGCTGTTCGTCCTGGACCCGGCGACCGGAGCGTCCCGTCGGCTCACCCGCTTCAACGACGAACTGATGGCCGGGATCGGATTCGGCCGGCAGGAGTCCTACGAGTTCACGGGCGCCGGCGGCGACACGGTGCAGGGCTGGGTGTTCCTGCCGCCGGGATTCGATCCGGCGAAGCCGTACGGCCTCGTGCAGCTGATGCACGGGGGTCCGCACACCATGTGCCGCGACGCGTGGAGCCCCCGTTGGAACGCGCAGGTCTTCGCGGCGATGGGCCATGTGGTCACGTGGGTGAACCGGCACGGGTCGACGGGCTTCGGCGAGAAGTACAGCCAGAGCATCCTCGGCGAATGGGGCGTCAAGCCGCTGGCCGACATCCTCGCGTCGACGGACGTCCTGCTGAAGCGGTTCCCGAACATCGACCCGAAGCGGATGGCCGCGGCGGGGGCGAGCTACGGCGGCTACATGGCTGCGTGGGTTGCGGGGCACACCGACCGTTTCGCGTGCATCGTGGACCACGCGGGCGTGAACGACTTCGTCACCCAGTATGGGGCCGACGTGACCGCCTTCGGGTTCTCGAAGGTGCTTGGGGGCACGCCATGGGAGAACCCGGAGGGGATGCAGCGGAACAACCCGATGGCGTACGCGCGGAACTTCCGGACGCCGATGCTGATCCTGCATGGCGAGAAGGACTACCGGGTGCCGTACGTGAACGGCACGGCACTGTACGGCGTGTACCAGGCGATGGGCCTGCCGGCGCGCCTGGTGGTGTACCCGGACGAGAACCACTGGATCCTGTCGCCGCAGAACTCGCTGCACTGGAACTGGGAGGTGCAGACCTGGATCGCCCGATGGATCGGCGGCACGCCGACCCTGACGGAACCGCGCTTCGACGAGCCGGCGAAGTGAGGCGCCCTTTGGCCGCGGCCGCGCAGGGAGCCTCACGCCAAGGCGCCAAGCCGCGAAGGGAGCAGCGGATCCGGGACGGACGCGCCGGTCACGGCTCTCCTCCCTTCCTTCGCGGCTTGGCGCGTTGGCGTGAGGCTCCTTCCGCCCCGGCTCAGCCCCACTTCAGGTTGGGCGAGCGCAACGCGGTGAGGGCCTCCTTCACGGTCATGCCGGTCTGGGCGTAGGCGGCGAGCTTGAGCGAGCGTTCGCGCCAGAAGCGGAGCTCGTTGGCGCTGGCGTTCCAGGGCTTGCCGTGCGGGACGGCCTGCCCGACGAGCATGGCGAGGTAGCCGTCCATGCCGAAGGAGTTCGACGGATGCAGGAGCGCGCTGCCGGCGACGACGCTGGGGCCGTTCTCGCGGTAGAAGTCGACGATCCCCTCGGCCCGGTGGAGCGCGACGTCGTTTCGGGCGGCCCGCCAGAACGGGGTGTCGAGGCGGGTGTTGAAGCGGTAGTGGACGGCGAGGAAATCGCGGATGTCGTCCCAGGCCGCGGTGTTGTAGCGGTTGTAGAGTTCCACCAGCGTCGGCGTGGGCTCGCAGACGCTGTCGATGAGCGAGTCGGCGAGGGAGCTGACCTCGACGCAGATGACCTGGAGGGCGGTGGCCTCCAGGGGTTCGACGAAACCGGCGGCGTTGCCGATGCCGACCACGTTCTTGACCCAGAGCTGCTGATGGCGGCCGGCCCGGAACCTCACGACGCGGGTGTTGTCGGCCGGGATCCTCGGGTTCTTCCGCAGGTGCTCGGCGCGCGCGTCGTCGTCGCTGATGAACGAGGACGAGTAGACGTAGCCGCGGTTGATGAAGTTCTCGTGCTCGATCTGCCAGGCCCAGCCCGCGTCCATGGTCTCGGCGACGGTGTAGGGATGGATCGGCTCGTCGGTGCGGGCCCATCCACCGATCACGGCGCGGTCGCAGAACAGGGTGTCGGCGTAGCTGACGAACGGGACGCCGAGCGCCTGTCCGAGCAGTTCGGAGCGGAAGCCGGAGGAGTCGACGTAGAGGTCGGCGGTGATGCGTTCGCCGGAAGGAGTGACCAGGGCGGCGATGCCCTCGGGACCGGTCTCGGGTCGGACGGTGGCGTCGGTGAGGACGATCCCGAGCTCGAGGCACCGGCGTTCGAGCCATCCGGCGAGACGGTGGTTCTCGATGTGGAAGGCGTGGTTGTTGTGGAACTGGGGAAGCCCGTTCGCCTGGCGGGGGAAGCAGCGGTCATGGGCCATGTACACCGAGGCGTTGCCCAGCCAGGGGAACTCGTCGGAGTAGTAGAAGCCGTTGTTGCGGGCGAGTTCCGGGAGGCGCTTCTCGAACTCGAAGGCGAAGGAGTAGAAGAAGTGGGAACGGGGGCCCCACAGGA
>CAIYXO010000188.1 GCA_903930165.1 uncultured Verrucomicrobiota bacterium
GAAGCCGGGCGCAGTTGGTTGAAGGGACAATCATGCGCCCGGCTTCGGACCATCACCCGATGACCCACAGGGTGGACGCGGCTTCGGGAAGGCGGGTTACAATTGTTTCCGCGGCTGTTGAGCCTCGGCGTACTCGCAAACCAATGATTACTAGCTTGTTATATCTGTATTCTGCCTTGCCGGTTTGGTTGGGCGCGACTCGCCCATGGTGACCGTGGACGAATTGGAGGTGGTAGCGCCGTAGAACCCGAGGAAGGTGCCTTTGAATGGCATCCCGTTGGGAGTTTCAGTAGCGGCTTCGGCGGACATGCCGAAGGTGCATCGGGGAACGATGGCGTCCCGACTAGGAGGCGGTGATCGTCGAAACCACGGTTCCCGGGTTCGGGTGGCCGTTGGTGGACGGTTCCCCATCGGTGAGCCCAACGAGGATGAACGCCAGCACCGTACAGAATCCGACCACCCAGGTCCGGTGTTCGGTACGGAATCGGGCGATGGCACGCACGCGGTGGACCAAGGATTCGGGGGCTTCAGCGCCTCCGTCGAACCGGAGCAGGGCTTGACCGATTCGGGTCGGCCCGGACGACATCAACTCAAGAACCCGGAGAAGGACTCTTCCGTAGGTCTGGTTGCAACCCGGGATGGACGACAATGCGTCGGCGTCACACGCCTCTTCGCGATCCTCACGCAATTTCCGGTAGACGGTCCAGACCACCGGATTGAACCAATGGACCGCGCGGACGATCTCAAGCAGCCAGTTCCAGAGCAGGTCACCCCTGCGGAGATGGCCGAGTTCGTGGAGGAAGACCAACCGCATCTCCTCCTGGGAAAAAGCCTTCGAGAATCCGACCGGAACCAGGAGGCGAGGGTGGAGGGAACCGATCAGGCAGGGGCTTTGAACCCGACCTGTTTCCATGAGAAGAACCGGTGCGGAAATCCCGGATTCGATGCGGCAACTTTCCCACAACCACCAGACCTCCCAGGAGTCAATCGGTTTGGAATCGCGTACGATCCACCATGCCTTGGCATGTCCGAAGAGTGTGCGTATCAACAAGATGGAAGCGCCGAGAATCCAAACCGCCGCAATGCCGTTCCAGTGTTCGGCCGGAATCTCCGCGGCTGAGAGTCGGGGCAGTATCGGACCGGTGAGGTTGAACAGGCTGACCGGGCTGGGAAGCTGGATGGGCCATGCCAAGCGGACAATGACCACCAGCCATAGGAGGCAGCGCCATTCCGGTCCCAGATGGCGTCCAAGAAGACTTCGGACGCCCAGGATGGCCATGCCGAGGATGGCGGCGTGGGACGATGCCCCCAAGAGGGCCAGGCCGAGATCGCGCACGGTTTCCGGATTCATACCGAGAGGGGTAACGCGGACCCTCCAAGCAGTTCACTTGCCGTCGTCTTCTTCCAGCGCCTGCTTCAGTTCACGGATTTGCTTCGACGACAGCTGCCGCCCATCGACGAAGTGGGCCAGCATGGTGGCCACGGAGCCTCCAAACACCCGGTCGAGGAACGAACTGGAAACCGAGGCAACGCAGTCCTTCTCGTTGACCGTGGCGCTGTAGAGATAGGCCCTGCCTTGAGGGCTGTAGCTCAGGGCACCCTTCTTGACGAGGCGGTTGAGCAGGGTCTTCGCGGTTACCGGGTGCCACGAAGGATCTTCGGCTTGGAGATCCGAGATGATGTCGGCCGCCGTGATGGGTTGCCGACGCCAGACGATCCGCATGATTTCCCACTCCGTTTCAGAGATGCGAGGCAATGACATGGAACTCCTGGGTATGAGGTGAAGCACTGGCGACTCCAAACGAGTACGCCGAGGATTCACCTCTGTCAACGATGGCTCCCGATCCCTGCCTCGGACACTGCGTGCCTCGTCAAACAGTGAGGATTTCCTTCTCTTTCACCGCCAGGTGCTGGTCGATCTTGGCGATGAAGCCGGCCGTGAGCTTCTGGACCTCGGTTTCGGCATCCTTGATGTCGTCCTCGGAGACGCCGCCGTCGTTCTTGAGCTTCTTGAGCGATTCGATGGCCTGCCGGCGTTCGTTCCGGACGGCGACGCGACCCTCTTCGGACATCCGTTTGCAGATCTTCACGTATTCCTGGCGCCGCTCGGTGCTCAGTTCTGGAAGGACGAGGCGGATGAAGCGGCCCTGAACGGCGGGGTTGAGGCCCAGGCCCGCCGACTGGATGCCCTTCTCGATCGCCTTCATGTTGGCGGTGTCGAAAGGTTGGACCATCAGCATCCGCGATTCCGGGGCGGCGATCGTGGCCAGTTCCTTGAGGCGCATCAGCGAACCGTAGGCCTCGATCATCACATTCTCGATAAGGGACGGCGTGGCCTTGCCGGTGCGGACGCCGCTGAACTGGTGGACCACGTGGTCCTCGGTCTTCAGCATCTTCTCCTCGGTCTCGAAAAGCACTTCGTCGATGGTCATGGAATGTAGGGGGGAGTTTTGGGCGGGATGCCGATCAAGTGGTGACGAGCGTGCCGACCTTCTTGCCGAGAACCACGTTGCGCAGGTTGTGGGCCTTGAAGAAGTCGAACACGATGATCGGCATCTTGTTGTCCATGCAGAGGGCGAACGCCGCGGCATCCATCACCTTCAACTGCTTCTCCAGTGCGGTGGAATAGGCGACCTGCTCGTAACGCTTGGCGTCCTTGTGCTTCACCGGATCCTTGTCGTAGATACCGTCGACCTTGGTCGCCTTGAGCACGACCTCGGCGCCGATTTCGTTGGCCCGGAGAGCGGCGGCGGTGTCCGTGGAGAAATAGGGGTTGCCGGTTCCTGCCGCGAAGATGACCACGCGACCCTTCTGCAGGTGGCGCACCGCGCGGCGGCGGATGAACGGTTCGGCGATCTGGGTCATGTTGATGGCGCTCTGGACACGTGTCTGGACACCCTGTTTTTCGAGCGCGTCCTGCAGGGCCAAGGCGTTGATCACCGTGGCGAGCATGCCCATGTAGTCGCCGGTGGCGCGTTCGATACCCTTCTCGGAACCCTGGAGACCGCGGAAGATGTTGCCTCCGCCGACGACGAC
>CAIYXO010000189.1 GCA_903930165.1 uncultured Verrucomicrobiota bacterium
CGTCGAGGAACGCGCCGAGGCTGTTGAAGACCGCCAGCTTGACCTTGTCGGGCGTGGGACGGACGCCGATTCCGTCCGGAACCTTGAGCAGACGCCCTGCGGCGAGACCTCCGATGATGCGCACCCGCCGAGGTTGGTCGGTCCCCGGAAGCCGGCAAGGCCGCACTCGGCGGATGTTTCGCGCGCACGGGTTGGTTCCCGCCCGCATTGACTCCGCAGGAAACCCAGCAATCTTCCCACCACCATGAAACTCCACCATCTCACCGGGCTTCTGCTCGCTTCGGTTCTCACCATGACCGCCGCCACTCCGCTCCAAGACGTCAAGATCCAGGACATCGACGGCAAGGAGACCTCGCTCAAGGCCTACTCAGGGAAAGTCCTGCTGGTGGTCAACGTCGCCTCGAAGTGCGGCCTCACCCCGCAGTACGAACAGCTCGAGTCGGTCTATCTCAAGTACCAGAAGCAGGGCCTCGAGGTCCTGGGCTTCCCCTGCAACCAGTTCGGAGGCCAGGAACCCGGCACGGCCGCCGAGATCAAGACCTTCTGCGCCTCCAAGTACTCGGTCACCTTCCCGCTCTTCGCGAAGATCAACGTCAACCCGCCGGAACAGCACCCGCTCTACACCGAATTGACCGGTGAGAAGGCCGCCTTCCCCGGCAAGATCGAGTGGAACTTCGGCAAGTTCCTGATCGGCCGCGACGGCAAGGTCATCAAGCGCTTCAATTCCCGGGTGAAGCCCGACGCCCCCGAGGTCATCGAGGCCATCGAGGCTGCGCTGAAGGCTCACTGATCCGCCTCCGGCGTCGGACTCGAGGCGCCGGGAGGAAAGAAACGGAGAACAGAAAGGCCCGCCGGAACGGCGGGCCTTTTCGTTTCGAGAGGTTTCGAACAGTCCGGTCAGAGGCGCGGCAGCGCGACCACCCCGGTGCGGGTCAGGTCCTGGATGCCGAAGTCCTTCAGCAGGGCGAGGAACTGGTTGATCTTCCCTTCCGCGCCGGTGATCTCGATGACGAGGTTGTCCGGCTGGACGTTGACCACCTTGGCCCGGAACAGCTCCGCCATCTGGCAGATCTCCGCCCGGTTCTGGCTGTTCGCCGCGACCTTCACCAGCACGAGCTCGCGGTCGATGTAGTCGGTCTTGCTGTAGTCGATGACCTTCACGGAATCGACCAGCTTGTCCAACTGCTTGCAGATCTGCTCGACCGTGGCGTCGTCGCCCCGGGTGACGATGGTCATCCGGCTGAGGGTCGCGTCGTGGGTGGGGGCGACGTTCAGCGAGTCGATGTTGTATCCGCGGCCGCTGAACAGGCCGGCGACGCGGGTCAGGACGCCGAACTTGTTTTCGACGAGGACGGAGATGGTGTGACGCATGGAATGGACGGTTATCGGTTGTCGGTTTTCGGCCGGTCGCCGGGCGGAACCGGCCTCGGTGGACAGGCCCCGCCAAAAACCGAAGCCCGCGATCCGTTGCCGGGGACGCGGGCGACCTGGAATCCGGAAAGCCAGTCGCAACGCGTCAGCCCACGAGGGCTACGCGTACGAACTTGGAACTGCGGTCCGGAATCACGGGCGAACGCTAGCCACTCCCTCCCCAAACCGGCAACGGGGAAATTCCATTCCGGCCATGGACCGTTCGTCACACGTCGGTCACATTCACATCCATGAAGCACGCGCGGAACTGGCTCGCACTCTTCGTATCGACGTGGGTCGTCCTGTCGGGCGGGGTACACGCCCAATCGGTCACCTGGATTCCGGCCGGGGAAACCTGGAAATTCTTCCGCGGCACCGCCGAAGCCTCGACACCGGACACGTCGGTCTGGCGCGGGATCGCCTTCGCGGAAAACGGTTGGGAGACGGGCCGGCTGCCGCTTTTCTACGGTGAGGATCTCACCGGCACCGTCATCTCGGACATGGGCGGACGGTATTCGACGCTCTTCCTCCGCAAGGCCTTCGTGGTCACCAATTACCTCGATGCCAGGACCCTGTTGCTGCGGGTCCGCGTCGACGACGGCTTCGTGGCCTGGTTGAACGGGAAGGAGATCGCCCGCCTTTCCGCGCCCGAGGGCGAGCCCCGTTTCGACAGCCTGGCCACGGCCAACGCCGAGGAACCGGTGGACTTCGAGGAATATGCCGTCGCGGATCCACAGTCCGCGCTCCGCAACGGAACCAATGTCCTCGCGATCCAGGTACTGAACGGCAGCCTCACCAGCAGCGACATCGTCCTCGACGCGTCGCTCGAGGGCACGCTGGACGCGACGGCGCCGACCGTGGTGCGGATCCAGCCCAATGACGGCGCGGTGGTGACGCGGCTCGATTCGATCGAACTGCTCTTCAGCGAACCCGTCCAGGGTGTGGAGGCTTCTGACCTGCGCATCAATGGCAGCCCGGCCACCTTCTCCTTCCAGCTCGCCCCCGAACAGTACCTCTTCTCGTTCCCGCCGCCGGCGGCAGGTCCGGTGACCGTGACCATCCCGGCCGGAAGCGGCATCACCGACCGCTCCAGCGCGGCGCTTCCGTTCGCCGGCGGCACCTGGCGCTTCACCGTCGATCCCACGGCGCCACCGCCCGGCATCACCATCAGCGAGTTCCTCGCCTCCAACGTCCGGGGAATCCGGGACGACGACGGCGACCGGTCGGATTGGATCGAGATCTACAACGGCTCGGCCTCCACGGTTTCGCTGGCCGGCTGGTCGTTGCAGGACGGCGGCGACACCTGGCGCTTCCCCGCGGTGAATCTGTCGGCGAACGGACGGCTGCTGGTCTGGGCCTCCGGGAAGAATCGGACCAACGCCGCCGCCGCGCTGCACACCAGCTTCCGGCTCAGCACCGAGGGTGAACGCCTCGCCTTGCTGGGGCCGTCCGGTGCCGTGGTCTACCAGTATTCCCCGGCCTACCCGGCCCAGCGTGGAGACGTCTCCTACGGCCACGCCGAAGGGGCATCGACCCGGTTGGGCTACTTCACGACGCCGACTCCCGGTCAGCCCAACACCACACGGGGCGACGGCTTCGCACCCGACGTGGCGTTCTCGATCCCGGGTGGCACCTATCCCGCCGGCGTCCTGAGCCTGGCCTTGACCCCGTCGACGAACGCACCGGCCGCCACCAACGCGGTGATCCGATACACGCTCGACGGCACGATTCCGACCGAGGCCTCGCTCCTCTACACGAACACCCTGTCCTTCACCAACCTCGCGGTCCAGGTCCGGGCCAGGGCCTTCGCCCCGGGCCTGTTTCCGGGGACGCTGCGGAGCGAGAGCTACTTCCCGCTGTCCACGCCGGTGGCCGCGTTCCGTTCGGACCTGCCGGTGATGCTGATCCACGACTTCAACCGCGGACGTCCTCCGGCCAACACCCGCATCCCGGCGAGCATCCAGGTGTTCGAGCCCGGCACCAACGGTTTCACCACCCTCACCAACACCCCGATGCTGAGCGCGCGAGCCGGCATCTCAGTACGGGGTTCCAGCACGGAAGGGCTCTCCAAGGCCAGCTACAGGCTGGAGTTCAGGGACGAACTCGACAATGACCGGGCCGTCTCCGTGCTGGGAATGCCGGCGGACGGCGACTGGATCCTCTACGGTCCGAACTTCTTCGAGCCGGTGCTCATCCACAATCCGTTCATGCACCAGCTCAGCCGCGACATCGGCCGCTACTCGCCGCGGACGCGTTTCGTGGAGGTGTATTTCGTCGGATCCGGCACCGGCCCGATCCAACAGGCCTCCTACTCGGGGATCTACGTGCTGCAGGAACGGGTGGAAATCGGCGGCGACCGGGTCGATGCCGGGTCTCTCCAGCCCCAGAACCTGACGCTGCCAAGCCTCTCTGGCGGCTACATGATGAAGGTGGACCGGCTGGATCCCGGCGACTCGGGCCTCTTCGCGGCGAACCAGGTGATGGGCTTCGTGGAGCCGCCCGAGAGGGAAATCACCCTTTCGGCACGGGCTCCGCAGCTGAACTACATCCGCAACTACATGAACGCCTTCGGCAACGCCCTCTACGGCGCCGGCTTCATGAACCCGACCAACGGCTTCCGCGCCTACGTCGACACGCCCTCGTGGATCGACCACCACCTGTTGAACGTCCTGTCGTTCAACGTCGACGCCTTGCGACTCAGCGCATTCTTCTACAAGGAGAGGAACGGACCGTTGAAGTTCGGACCGCTCTGGGACTTCGACCGGGCCTTGGGATCCACCGACGGCCGCGATTCCAACCCCCGGGTTTGGCGATCGCAGACCCAGGACGGCGGCACGGACTTCTTCAACTACACCTGGTGGGACCGGATGTTCCTCGATCCCGACTTCTACCAGGACTACATCGACCGCTACCAGTCGCTGCGGCAGCGGGAGTTCAGCACCACCAACCTTTGGCGCCTGATCGACCAGATGGCCAACCAGGTCCGCGCCGCCCAGCCGCGCGAGCAGACCCGATGGGGCGTGGCTCCTCGCGGCGGGAGCTACCAGTCGGAGGTGAACCTGATGCGGGCCTGGATCTCGAACCGCGCCGACTTCATGGACCGCCAGTTCGTTGCCCGTCCCACGCTGGCCTCGGCCGGTGGCCGGGTCGTGGTCGGCTTCGGTGCCGCGATCAACCCGCCCGCCGGGCTCACGGTCTACTACACGCTGAACGGCACGGACCCCCGTGCACCGGGAGGCCGCACCAACCCGGCGGCGATCCGCTACACCGGGACCCCGGTCCGGATCGACGCCAACTCCAAGCTCGTCGCCCGGACCGTCAATCCCTCCCACAGCGCGCTCACCGGCGCCAACAATCCCCCGCTCCGCTCCATCTGGTCGGGTCCCGTCTCGGCGACCTACGTGACCGACCCGATTCCTTTGGCGGTGACCGAGATCCATTTCCATCCCGACGACAACGGGGCGGAGGGGGACGCCGACGACTTCGAGTTCATCGAGTTGGCCAACGTGGGCACGCGGACGGTTTCCTTGGCCGGAATGCGTTTGCGCGGTGGCGTGGACTTCGACTGGGCCACGACCAACCGGACGTCGCTCGCGCCGGGACAGCGAGGCGTGGTGGTCGCGGATCCCGTCCGTTTCAGGACGCAGTATCCCGGCGTCACCAACATCCTCGGCAACTATCCCAACCAACGTCTTTCCAACGGAGGCGAACGCATCGCCCTGTTCGGGGCGCTCGACGAGCCGGTGTTCGACTTCCGCTTCGGCGCCGACTGGCAGCCCTTGGCGGATGGCGGCGGCTTCTCGCTGGTGGTGACCGACGAATCCGTCCCGGGTGATCCGTCGCTTCCGCGCTCCTGGCGGCGGAGTTCCGTTCCGTGGGGCTCCCCGGGTTCTCCGGATCCGGCACCTGTGTCCAGGCCGGCCACCCTGTCCTTTTCCCCACGGATCGGCGACCGGCTTGGACTCCAGTTCGAAGCCCCGGCAGGCACCTCGCACCGGCTCGAGGAACTCGGCGCCCTTGGAACCGGCCCTTGGGACACCCTCGTTGAATTCCCCGGAGCACGGACCAATCGGGTCGAATCCCTCGAGGTTCCCATCCTCCACTCCACCCGCTATTACCGGCTCCGGCGCTTCTAGGATTGTCCGCGCGGACTTTGCGCTTGCTGGCCCTCCGGCGGATCCGCAGAAACAGCGGGCCGTGGAGGGCCGGTCCGCCTGCAGCCACCCCCGGCCACGCACACCCGATGCACATCCCGCTCGTCGCCCGCCTCCTTGGTCTCGTCCTCGCCTTCGGCGCGCTCCTCGCTCCCACGGCCATGGCCGAGAACCCGACTCCCTTCCTGCGCATCCTCCGTCAACCGGTGAGCCAGGGTGTCTTCGCCGGCGCCGACACCGAGCTTTCGGTCATCGCAGAGGGCAGTGCCCCCCTGACCTACCAGTGGTATCTGGGCAGCAACCTGTTGGTGGGTGCGACCAACAATTTCTTCACCAACACCACCTTGGCGACGCTGGCGTTCAACAACACCTCGGTCACCAACGCCGGCGACTACAGCGTGCTGGTCCGATCCGGTTCCCTTGCCGTCACCAGCTCGGTGGCGAACCTCAAGGTGCAGGTCGGACTCCCCTCCATCCTCCGACTCGCCAACGCGTCGAACTCGGTCGTCCAGCTCACCAACGTCGTCGACAACGGCGGCGGTCCCGTGACGAACGTCACCCCGTGGAACCGCCACGTGTTCCCGATCTCGTTCACCATCCAGGGTGACGACCGGGCGGTCGCGCTTTCGCTGGGCTATTCCAATGCCGTGGTCACCAATCCCCGCTTCGAGTTCCTCGCCGAGTACGCCGCCAGCACC
>CAIYXO010000190.1 GCA_903930165.1 uncultured Verrucomicrobiota bacterium
CGAAGGAGCAGTACGACCGACACGGACTCGCCGCCGTCGACCCGGCCACCGCCCCCGGAGTCGTGCCGGAGCCGGAGACGTGGGCGTTGCTGCTGGTCGGTGCGACCGTGGTCCTCTGGCAGGCCGGCCGACGCCGGCGGAAAGGCTGAATGGCCCCGGTCGAACCTTTCGCCAGGACCTCCTCCGCCGGCCGAGGCCAACGGCTGCTGCTGACGTTCGTCCTTGCCGGACTGGTGGCTCCGGCGTTGCTGGAAGCCGGCTACCACGGCGCCTTCGGGCTCTCCGATGCGGAGGGAAGGCAGATCGGGTTCAACCACCCCATCCTTCTATCGCACCTTCCCGTGATGGCCCGCGCGATCACGCCGGCCGTCCTCATCAACGCATTCCTTCCCTGGACCCTCGCCGCGATGGTGGCGCAGGCGTTCCTGACCCGCCTGCCGTTCGTGCCGCGAAGGTTGATCCCTGTCCACGCGGTCGCCTTCTTCCTCCTGCAGGTCGGAGGCCTCCTGCTCCTGCTCAACGACGGCCACCATCCCTCGGGCGAGTGCGTCGTCGAGGGGGAGTGCAGCACGGCGATGGCGCTCCTGATGTGGGGCGCGGCCTGGGCGCCTGCGATCCTGTCGGCCTTTCCCTGGAGCCGGTTCGCCGCCCGGTTCGTCCCACGAGGAGATTCCCAATGAGACCCGGTTGTCGAAGCTCACATCCCGCGCGCCCGTGGGCCGTCGTCTCGGCTGCCTCTGTCCTCCTTCTGCAAGCCGGGTGCTCCCGGTCCCCGCAGATCGAACTGCACAACCGTTCCGCCGCGACGTTGCGCCACATCGTCGTGTCCGGCTCCGGGTTCTCCGATGAGCTGGAGGACCTGGCACCGGGTGGGAGGCTGCGGACGACCCTTCATCCGGCCGCGGACTCGGCGCTGCGGTTCGCCTTCGATGCCGACGGAAGGCACGTCGAGACGGGCCCGGTCGGCTATGTGGAAGCCTCTGGCGCATACCGGATCCAACTCGCGGTCACCCCGACGTTCAAGGTCCAGTTCCTCGACCCGGAAAGCGGTCGTGCACAGCCGGCGAAACGGACGCCATGAAGTCGCCCGAAGAACTGCGGCCGTCCTGGGCCTGTGCGTTGGCCCCGTGGGGATTCCTGATCCTCCTGGCGTCCGTGATCCTGCACCTCCGCCTTGGATTGGGCCGCTTTCCCAAGCCCATGTGGGACGACTACCTCACGACGGCGTTTCGGGTGCACGCCTCGATCGTACTGGCGGCGGGATGGGTGTCGGCGCTGGTGGTGCCGCTGGTTTGGCTTGCGATGCAGGCCTTTCCCCGGCTGCGGGCGCCGACTGGCGTCTTTCTCCGCCAGTTCGCCGTTTTCGGTTTGGCCTGGGCGGCCTTCTTCGCCTTCGCCGTCGGAGACCCCTGGCGGCTCGTCAGCTGGTACCTCGACTGACCTCGGTGCCCGAGATCGTCTGAGGAAGAAGGCCATCGGCGGGACGCACGAGGGCGGCGAAGAGGCTCCGGCAAGACTCACGCGAAGCCGCGGAGCCGCGGAGCTCGCGGAGGTGAAGCGACGAACGTCTCGCGCTTTGGAACGAGACACGCCTTCGTAGCGGATCGAAGACAAACCCACGGCCGAAGCAAACCGATGCCTCCAAATCCTCCCTGGCACCCTTGGCGCCCCGGGTTGTGAACAAGATGGGCCGGGTAGCCTGCGGACCTGTCCCTAGTGGGTTTCGCAGCGGCCTTGCGGCTTCGCGTGCCAAAACCTTCTGCATCGGCCAGGCTAGGGAACCCGGCTTCCGGCGCTGCCGGAGCCTTCCGACTCGGACTGCAGCCGACGGAAGCTGTTGGCCACCTGCCGGGCCGTCTCCGAGGCGCCGCGGAAGTCCACCCCCACGAGGATGTCGGACTCCTGGTAGGCGGGACGCCGTTTCTCAAGCAGTTCCGCGATCTTCGCCTGCGGGTCCTGGGTCTGCAGCAGGGGACGGTGGCTCTGGTGCCGCACCCGCTCGTGGATCACTCCGGGCGAGGCCCACAGGCACACCACCAGGCAGTGGCGTCGCAACGATTCCAGGTTGGCCGGGTTCACCACGAAGCCGCCACCGGTCGAGATCACCAGCCCGGACCGCGCCTCGAGCTGCGTGGCCAACGAGGACTCCAGCGCCCGGAAGGCCGGTTCCCCGTCCTGCGCGAAGATGTCCGCGATCCGCCGTCCGGTGTGGGACTCGATCACGCGGTCCGTGTCCAAGAACTCGAATCCCAGGTTCGTCGCCAGGATCTGTCCGACCGTGGACTTCCCCACACCCATGAACCCCACCAGGGCGATGTTGCGGTACTGTCTCTTCGGTGGCACGGGGGGAAGGTAGCCGCGCGGGTGCGGCCGTGGAATGGCGGAATCCGTGCCGGTTCCGGCCACTTCGACAACCGCCCGCTTGTCTCGTCGTCGCCCTTGCGGCGAAGCTGGCCACGCGATGTGGCGAACCCTCCGGAGCATTTCCCTAACCCACTGGATCTTCGTCGCCATGATCGGCGGCGTGGCGTTGGGCTACGCCTTTCCCGGCCCCTCCCAGGAGCTGAAGGTCGTCTCGAACGTGTTCCTGAACATGATCAAGTGCATCCTGGTGCCCTTGGTGTTCAGCACCCTGGTGGTCGGGATCGCCGGCCACAGCGGCGACCTCAAGGCGGTGGGCCGGCTCGGGTTCCGCTCGATCGTGTACTTCGAGATCGTGACCACGGCGGCGCTGGTGATCGGCCTGGTGGCCGTGAACCTCTCCAAGCCCGGCGTCGGGGTCGTCCTTCCGGCCGCCGGTTCCGCCGCGACCACGGTGACGTCCACCAAGGTCACCTTCGCCGGGATCATCGAGCACATCGTGCCGAAGAGCTTCTTCGCGGCCGCCGCGGCCAACGACGTCCTCCAGGTAGTCTTCTTCGCGCTCGTTTTCGGCGTCGCCCTCGCCCAGGTGCCGGAAGGACCCCGTGAACCGATGCTCCGGTTCTGCGAGTCGC
>CAIYXO010000191.1 GCA_903930165.1 uncultured Verrucomicrobiota bacterium
ACGGGACTCGAACCCGCAACAACCAGAACCACAATCTGGGGCTCTACCATTGAACTACGGCCACCGACCGGCGGGCAATCTAGTGATGAGGAGGGGAGCGTCAAGCATCGGCACGGCATTTCCTTCCCCGCGCCGGAGCGGGGCACGTCCGTCGGAAGGGGTCAGCTCTTCCAGAACAGGGCGAGCAGGGCCGCCGTGGGCAGCGATGGCAGGAGGTCCGCCAGGCGGGCCTTGCGGATGCCGGCCAGTGCGGGAACCGCACAGACCAAGAGGATGCCGGCTTCCATGGAGACGGCGTCGGCGATCCCGGCCCGTTGAAGGAGGGGAGCGAGCGCCAAGCCTCCTCCCGACCAGAGCGATTGCCAGGCGAATTGAACCCCGAGGACCCAGAGTCCGCCCACGATCGGCAGCCTCCGACCGAAGGAGGCCAACGCCAGGAGGTCGAGAACCGTCTTCAGCGCCAAACCGAGTATGCGGTTGTCCAATCCGTCCAGAACGGAGGAGGGGATGGTGATCGGATTCAGGGCCAGGAGGATTCCCAAGGCGATCCAGGCGCGGGCCGACGATCCGGCCGGCGCGGTTTGGCGGTCTGCGGGGGCTTCGTCGAGACGGGGAAGTCGGGGTGTCAGGGAAGTTCCCCACGCGGTCAACCGACGTTGCAGACCGAGCGCTTGGCCGATGAGATTGCCGAGGATCAGGGAAACGAAGGTCAATGCCAGCAAACGCAGTGCCTGGGGACCGGTGCCGGACTCCAAGGTCCGCAGGAGGGGCTCCCCGCCTGCGAAAAGCGCCGCGCCGGCGAGAGGCCAGCGGAGCTTGGGGGCGACGTTGCCAGGCGGTCCGGAAACCCCCAATCGGACCAGTACGATGCCGATCAGGAGCAGGGCGGCGTTCAGGAAGGTCCCGTTCATCGAAGCTGGGATCGGTCGGACGCGACGGACGTCGGCGAGGATCCGGAACGGACCGATTCTCGCAGCTCGCCACCAATCCCATCTTGTTCCGGCGATTGGACTTGCCCTGTGTTCACGGTTGGTTTTCTTAGCGCGCTTCGGCGACAGCCCAGCCTGCCGAGCCATCCAACCCACAAGCGAGTACCAAGTCATCATGTCGTTCGCTCCGCGTCCTGCCGGTGGTATCCGGTCGCAAGCCATCAAGGCGGCCATCCCGGTCAGCTTCATCTGCATCGCACCCGCCGCGGCCAAGGTCAGCGTGGTCGGCGACTTCAACGCCTGGAATCCGGATGCCCACCCCATGGAGAAGGCGTTCGACGGTTCGTGGAAGGTCTCGATCGCGATCCGGCACGGGCACCACCAGTATGCGTTCCTCGTGGACGGCGTCCTGACCGTGGACCCCCGCGGCCAGGGTGTGAGTCGAAACGCCCAGGGACAGCGTGTTTCCCTGCTGGCGGTGAGCTGATCCCCGACGGAAGGGAGGAAGGCGGCGGCGGGAATCCCCCGGTGCCGCTGGAACTTTCGGGCCGTCCCGGTTATTCCAAGCCGACGGACATGGCCCAATTCACCTACAGAGCCCGTCGGCGTACGGGAGAGGCGGTCGACGGCACCGTGGATGCCGCGGACCGTGGCGCCGCGGTCCTGCAGATCGAACGGCTCGGCCTGCTGCCGGTGTCGGTCTCGGCTCCCAAGGCGGGTCCCAAGGCGGCCAAGCCCGCTCCCAAGACCCAGCGTTCGGGCCCCTCCGCGGCTTCCGGAGCCGGGGAAGCGGCGTCGTCGGGCGGCGGATTCCAGCGCCTGTTCGCCCGCGGCCCCCGCCGTCCGAAGCTGCAGGAGTTGGCGATGTACACGCAGCAGTTGGCCAACCTCCTGCGGGCGGGCATGCCGCTGACGATGGCGTTGCGGAGCATGGAGAGCCTTTCGACCAAGGGCATCCCCTCCGAGGTCAGCCGCCAGCTCAAGCAGGACGTCACCGAGGGCCGGAGCCTTTCCGACGCGATGATGCGGCAGGGGCACGTGTTTCCGGACCTGGTGATCAACATGGTCCGCGCCGGGGAGCAGTCGGGCGCCTTGGAGGAGGTCCTGCGGCGGCAGGCGACCCACTTCGAGCGGTTTGCCGAGGTACAGACGAAGTTCAAGGCCGCGATGATCTACCCGGCGGTGGTGTGTGTGGTGGGCGGGGCGCTGGTCATCTTCTTCATGACGGTCATGCTCCCGAAGTTCATGACCCTGTTCGACAACACGCGGATCGAGCTGCCGGCTTTGACCCGGATGCTGATCTCGATCAGCAATTTCCTGAGCGGCTACTGGTGGGCGTTGCTTCTGGCGATGGGTGCGGGGTTCGTGACCTTCCGGCGATATCGGGCCACCCCTGCGGGCCGCGCCACACTCGACCGGATCGTGATGCGCTTGCCGGTGGTCGGCGGAGTCGTCCGGCTGAACCTGTTCGGCCAGTTCGCGAGGACGTTGTCGACCCTGTTGCAGAACGGCGTGCCCGTGCTCCAGGCGCTCCGGATCACCGAGCAGGTCGTTCCCAACGTGGTGCTGAAGGAGGCGATCAGCGCCACCCGGGAGGCGGTGACCGACGGCAAGACCCTGGCGCAGCCGCTGGCCCGGAGCCGGCTCTTCCCCCAGCTGATGATCGACCTGATCAAGATCGGCGAGGAGACCGGAGACGTGCCCGCGGCGCTTTCCAATGTCGCGGACACCTACGAGAACGACCTCAAGGTGGCCTTGGCCGCCATGACCAACCTCATCCAGCCGGTCATCATCGTGGCCATCGCCGTGGTCGTGGGCTTCATGCTGCTGGGCGTGATGTCGGCGATGTTCAAGATCACCGAAAGCATCGCCACCCGCTGAGTCGGTTACCCGTCCATGAAGGTCCGCCCCGGAATGACCCACCGACCGTCCCACAGGACGGGCGGGTTCACCATGGTGGAGCTCCTGGTGGCGGTGATGCTGATCGCGGTGATGATGTTCGTGGCGGTGCCGCGGATGATGGGGCACCGGAAGAGTCCGATGGCGGAGACCCTTGAGGCGCTGGAAAACGCCTGCAACGAGGCCCGGGCCCGGGCGATCCTGGGGAACCGTCCGATGCAGGTGGTCCTGTACGGCGCCGCAGGCGAGATCCTGGTGGAACCCGCGCCGGAAGGCGTCAGCGGCGCGACCAACGGCGTCTCGATGGCGTCGTTCGAGGCGTTCCACGGGCCGGATGCCGACGCGGCGCGGAAGCGGATGCCTTTCCACGCGAAGCTGAACGAGGACGTGGCCTTCCGGAGCCTTTCGGTGAATTCGCAGAACATGATGGGCGCCGACCTCGCCGCGATCCGGTTCTTCCCCAACGGCACCTCCGACGCGTTCGTCGGGGAGCTCAGCCAGCTTCGCAGCGGCCTCGAGCTCAAGCGGGTCTCGCTCGAGGTGATCACCGGCCGCCTGGGAATCGAGGATCTGTGATGAAGACCACCCTCCTCCAACCCGGCCGCCGACGCGGATTCACGCTCATCGAGGTGGCCGTGGCCGGGGCGATTCTCGCGTTGGCGTTGTTCGGATTCATCACCGTGTGCTCGACCGGTCTGCGCTCCGCGAAGCTCCTGAACCGCGTGGAGGTGGACGCCAGCAGCCTTGCCGCGGAGCTTTCGCTTTCGAATCGGTTGGAGGAACTCGAGGAGAGCGGCGACTTCGGGAACCTGTATCCGGGATACCGTTGGACGCGGAGCGTGCGGGAGGTGGGAACCAACGGTCTCTACCAGGCCGACATCGTCGTCGCCGGGGCCGGTCCCGGCAGCGAGCGCCGCCTCAGCATCCTGCTGTTCCCCCGGGAATACGTGCGCGGGGGAGGCCGTCGGTGAGGACCGGACTCCGAGACGTCCCGGCTCGTCGCGATTCGCGGCGCGGCTTCACCGTGCTTGAGGTCATGGTCGCGGTGTTGCTGTTCGCGATCATCCTGACCTCGATCTACTCCACCTGGCGGCTGATCATCCAGAGCACCCAGTCCGCGATCCGATCGACGACCGACACCCAGCGCTCGCGGATGGCCATGCGCACCCTCGAGGACGCCTTGGCCTCGGCCACGCTGTTCGCGGGCAATCCGCGGCTCTACTTCTTCCAGGCGGACACCTCCGGTTCCTATGCCGCGGTCAGCTTCGCCGCGGACCTCTCCGACTCCTTTCCCGGCAGCGGCGCGTTCGGAGGGGAGAAGGTGCGCCGGGTCAGCTTCTACGTTCCGCCCGGAGGATCCGACCTCGTGCTGGAGCAGTCCTCCATCCTTGCCAACTTCGAGGTCGGCGGCGCTCCGAACAGCATGCTGCTCGCCAGGGAGGTCAGCCTGTTCCAGCTGGAATTCTGGGATCCCCAGCAGCGGGATTTCGCGACGGAATGGCTTTCGACCAACCAGCTGCCCTCGGTC
This sequence comes from uncultured Verrucomicrobiota bacterium, assembly GCA_903930165.1. Taxonomy (GTDB): domain Bacteria; phylum Verrucomicrobiota; class Verrucomicrobiia; order Limisphaerales; family UBA9464; genus SXXZ01. The sequence goes on from CAIYXO010000191.1 coordinate 4,357, forward strand.
GTCCGGGTCACGCTGGGCTTCGGTCGTGGTCCCCGTCCCAACGAACCGGCCCAGATGGTGACCCGCGTGGTCCGGCTGCCGACCGTGGCCGTTCCCCGCGAGGCCCAGGGCGTGATCGGGGTGCCTTGACATGAATCTCATCCGCAATCGCCAGGACCGATCCCAGCGCCGTGGCGTGGCCTTGCTGGTGGTGATGCTCATGGTCTTCGCCATGGCCGTGATCGTCGGGGCCTTCGCCTACACGATGCGGGTCGAGGGGCGGCTGGCGATCCGCACGCAGAGCGAGTCCGACCTCGAGTGGATGGGCCGCTCCGGCGTCGAGATGGCCAAATGGGTCCTGTCGTTGTCCCGGCAGATCCCCGGCGAACAGACCTACGACGGACTCAACCAGTTCTGGGCCGGAGGTCCCGGTCCCACCAACGTCGTGGAGAACGTGTTCGAAGGCGTCTCCCTCACCGACGTGCCGCTGGGCGACGGGAAGATCAGCATCGAGATCGTCGACATGGACAGGCGCCTCAACATCAACACCCTCGCCCAGCGCAATCCGCAGCTCCTGGAACTGATCCTGCAGCTTTGCGGTGCGGGCGCCGCGGATGCCGTGGACATCGCCGCGGCGGTCCGCGACTGGATCGACCCGGACGACCAGCCCGGGATGGGGGCCGCCGCGGAGAGCGACTTCTACCTCGGGATGGATCCGCCCTACGTGGCCAAGAACGGGCCGATCGACGATCTTTCCGAACTGCTCAAGGTCCGCGGGGTGACGCCGGCGCTGTATTGGGGGCCAAGGGGATCCGGCGCGGTCGGGAGCGCGACGTCGACGGGTTCCTTGGATTCGGCGGGACGCCAGACCTCATCGACCTACCTGGGCCAGAGCGTCGCGGGCACGGTGGGGCTGGCGGACGTGTTCTGCTCTTTGTCGGGAGGGCAGGTGAACATCAACACCGCTCCGTACCCGGTGCTGGTCATGGCCTGCGGCGGCGACGAGAACATCGCACGGAACATCGTCGAGCAGCGTTCGGGTCCCGACGGCGTGGAGGGAACCTTCGACGACACGCCGGCGCGTGGCCCAGGCGAGATCCCGCGGCTCCAGGGAGTCCCCGTCATGCCGAACGCGGGCACGCCCCTCGCGACGTTCGTGACCACCAGCACGACCTTCGAGGTCCGGGTCCTGGCGGAACTGGGGCCGATCCGCCGCCGCTACACCGCGGTGCTGCGTCGGACCAACCTCAGGGACATGCCGGTGCTGACCTTCCGTCGTGAATGAGCGCGACCGGAATGGAGGCCGGACCGTGGTTTCCCGGAAGGCCGGCCGGAAGGAATTCCGAAGTTTTCCGAAAAACCTATTGCACCATGGGGCGCGGTTGGTAAGTTCCGCGCTCCCGTTTCCGTCGCGCAGGCGGTTCGGTTAACTTTCCCGGCATCAATGCCCACGATTAACCAGTTGGTCCGCAAGGGCCGCACTAAGATTCAGTACAAGTCGAAGTCTCCGGCCTTGGAGAACGCGCCGTTTCGTCGCGGCGTCTGCCTCCAGGTCATGACTCGTACCCCCAAGAAGCCGAACTCCGCGATGCGGAAGGTTGCGAAGGTTCGCCTGACCAACGGCTTCGAGGTGATCGCCTACATCCCGGATGAAGGCCACAACCTCCAGGAGCACTCGATCGTGCT
>CAIYXO010000192.1 GCA_903930165.1 uncultured Verrucomicrobiota bacterium
CTGAGCGCCTCCCCGACTCAGCGACAAGGCGCAGGACCGACACCCGATTCCCGAGAGAGTCCTCAGGGTACGGAGTCCCGGCTTCAGCCGGCGGAAACCCTCCCGTTCCTTGCACCTCGAAATTTCCCGGACGGCCCGTCGCTGGAGACCCACACCGGCTAAAGCCGGGACTCCGTACCCCAGACGTGTCCTGCGACGGCCTGTCTCGCACGGGCAGGAACCAATGTTCTCGTTGGGGACCCGTTCCATGGCGGAAAAGCTGCGTCGCACCCGCTGACGTGTCCGGGGTGTTCCTCGTGGACCACAGTCCCACTGACCACGGACCATTGCCCACGGACAAGATCCCTACCTCCTCGCCGGCCGCACGGCCAAAACCCAATCCCTTCCGCCCTCCGCATTCCTTCCCGGCGTGGAAGTCGCGAATCCGGTGTCCGCGGAGATCCCGAGCCGCGCCACGGACCTTCCGTCGGTGGGGTCGATCCAGTCGACTTCCCGCACCTCGGGGAACGAGGCCACCGACACCGTTCCGCCCTCGGGAACGTAGGCGAGCAGGGTCCCGTCCGACGCGGCGGCGGCGGTGACATAGTCGTCCCCGCCGGGGCGGTCCCCGCCGTTGTAGGTGCCGAAGCCGTTGGTGAGCACCCGGTGTCCGAAGTCCGGATGCAACGTCCACCAGCGATGGGTCTCGAGCACTCGCCGCAGCACGCCCATGTCCCGTACCGCCGCGGTGTCGAGTTGCGCTTCCCATCCCCCGCGGAAGCCCCAGATGTGGCCGTTGCCCATCGCCTGGCCGCAGGCCCCGGAGAGCACCGCCCACCAGGCCTGACGCCGGATCTTCTGCGGCGTGGCCCCGTGTTCGCCCTCGTAGGTGGACTCGATCAGGAAGAACGGCATCCGCGGCACCCGTTCGGCGTCGCGTCTTGCGGAGTGGTATACGTGGTACTGCCGTCGCCAGGCCCCGACATGCTCGGCCGCGTAGGTGTAGGTCGCATTCAGATCGAGCCATCGCGCGTCGCCGATCTCGTCCAGCGACGAATGCGTCGAGGACCAATGGGCGGTCTGGAGCGCGTTCGGCGCCATCTCATCGATCCCCTCGGCGACGGCATCCACGAACGGCCGCCACTTCCCTGGGTCCCGGTCGCCGCCCTGGATCCAGAGGACGTTGTCGAATCTCCGGAATCGGCGTCCCAGGAAGCGTCCCAGCTGGCGGCAGCGTTCCACGCCGTTGGACGCCATGAGGTCGCGGCGTCCGCCGTCGCAGCACCCGAGCCAGACCGGATTGAAGGCCACGAGTATCCCGCGTTTCCGGGCCTGCTCCACGACCCACGCGGCGTGGTCGAAGTAGCGGCCATCCGGCGTCGACAAGTCGCCGGGCTTCCGGAACGGCGCATGGCCGTAGGCGTTCGTGCCCGGCGTGATGGCGGCTTCCGGGATCAATTGGACCTGGACCGCGTTGAACCCGGCTGCGCGCCGGTGGTCGAGGTAGCGCTCGACCTCCTCCCGCCGAAGCCGCGTGACCAGCCCCCAGGGCGTGTCCGCGTGGTAGAGGAAGGGGAGGCCATCGGCATCGGCCAGGTGGGTGCGGTCGTCCGCGATGCGGATCGGGAAACGTGGAGCCCGGAAGCCACCCGACGCCGGGGCGTCCGCCGATCGGCAACCGGCTGCGAGGAGCGCGGCGATCCAGACGACAAAAACGAGACCCGGCCGTGGAGACATGCCGGGGACATTGGGGCGGGCCCCATCGCTGACAAGCGAGTTGCGCCGGGTGCCGTCGGAAGTGGTTTTCCCGACATGCCCGGCATTCACGGCCATGATCCGCTCCCTTCAGGTCGGTAACGACACCGGGGCAAGGAAGGGGTTGATCGCTCGAACGGACCCGTACAGTTGCCCATGATTGAAGTCCTCGCTGAAGAGGGTATCGCACCCGAGTGACTGGGCGGCGGCGAGGATGGCGGCATCCCAATACGAAATCTGATGTCGGGTACGAAGGACGAGGGCACTGCGCACCAATGAGGGCGTGATCGGTACGCAGGGAAACTCTTCCAGCACGTGAAGAACGCCGTCGATCTTGGCCTCGGAAATTTGCAGTGCCTTCTTGCTGAGGGCGTTGGCGGCAAACTCCTGGAGCACCTGGGCGGAAAGTCCGATCCCGGGTTCCCGCAGAACGGCCCTGGCTCGGGCGCCTTTGAAATCCCCTGAGGAATCTGCCCCAACGGCATAGAGCAGGATGTTGGTGTCAACGAAGCTCTTGGCGGTCATAGATCTCCTCACGCCTCAGTGGGACGACCGCGCCCTTGTTTCCAAGGTCCTTCAGCGCCGCTATCAGTCGTTCAGACCGGTTCTTCTGGGCGGCCTCGACTTCTCCTTCAGAAGGGCGGATCACTCGACGCAAACCCTCGGCTACCAACTCTTTGAGCGTGGTTCGATGCTGGGCAGCATAGATCTTGGCCTGAACGAGCACGTCCTCCGGAAGGTCGAGCGTGGTTTTCATATGGCCATAAATATGGCTGGGTGGATTTGGGTGCACAAGATCGAGATTCTTTTCAACGGGAACTCGTAGCAGCC
>CAIYXO010000193.1 GCA_903930165.1 uncultured Verrucomicrobiota bacterium
CGAGGCGCACCGGGAACAAGCCCAATGGCAGCAGAAGGGAACCCAACGGAATGCCGGCAACGGAAGCAGTGGACCGGGGAAGGAAAGGCGACCGGACGGAAGTTGGTGCGCGATGCAGGGTTCGAACCTGCGACCCCTACCGTGTCAAGGTAGTGCTCTACCACTGAGCTAACCGCGCGTGCCGAAAGGCGGCCGGGAAGTTAGGAGGCACACGGAATCCCGCAAGGCTTTTGTTCCGAGAGTTTGCTTTTTCCGGAACCGCTCCCTGCCTAACCTGCCCACCCATGAGCGCCTATTCCACCCGGTACTACGAGGGTCTGAAGGAGGATTCTTCCGCCTCGGCGCGTGAGGTGGTGCCCCTGGTCCTCGATCTCTTCCCCGCGACGTCGGTCGTCGACGTCGGCTGCGGTTCCGGCACCTGGACCCGCGCCTACGCGGATGCCGGCACGGAGGCGCTCGGGATCGACGGCGACGTGGTGCAGGCCGACCAGCTGCTGATTCCCCAGGACCGGTTCCTCCGCCGCAACCTGATGGAGCCGCTCCGTCTCGACCGCACGTTCGACCTGGTCAATTGCCTCGAGGTCGCGGAGCACCTCGACCCCTCCCGCGCGGATTCCTTCGTCGAGGACCTCTGCCGTCTCGGGGATGTGGTGGTCTTCAGCGCCGCGATCCCGGGTCAGGGCGGAACGCACCATGTGAACGAGCAGTTCCAGAGCTATTGGCAGGAACGGTTCCGCCGGAACGGTTTCCGTGCCCTGGACTGCCTGCGACACCGGATCTGGGGCAATGAACGGGTTGCCTGGTGGTACGTGCAGAACCTGTTCGTCTTCGTCCGCGAGTCCCGTCTCGGGTCGTTCCCGGCCGCCGTGGCCGCCGACCGTCCTTGGCCCGCCGACCTCGTCCATCCGAGGGCCTACGTCACCGCAACGGTGCCGTCGCAGATGTCCCCGCGCATGCTGAAGGAGGTCCTGCGGGCGATGCCCCACTTCCCGGCGAAGATCCTCCGCCACTTCGGCCGCTGACCCCCTGGCGTCACGGAAGGTTCGGTTTCCGCCGGTCAGGCCGCCGAGGTCGCCTTGACGCCCTCCTCGCGGAGGACCAGTTCCACCTGCTTGTCCAGGCGCGTGAACACGAAGGTGCGGTGGACGGTCCGGCTCGACACCACCGCCCGCACGGCGGCACCGCGGTTCTTGGCGGCCTTGATCAGCGAGACGAGGAAGTTGAGCCCGGCGGAATCCACCATCCGCGCGTCGGTCAGGACGAGTTCCAACACGTTCCAGTTCCCCGAATGGACGGCGGTCGACTCGAGCAGGCGGAGCGATTCCGCGCGCAGGGGGGAGATGGTGGTGGAAAGGATGTCGCCCTCGATGTGGAGCGTCAGGGTCGTGGCGGTGAGTTGGTGTTTCATGGGGACGCGGGCAGTGCTTCGGGTTCGAAATCCATGGTGATCCAGGCGCCGTTTCGGTCGACCTGGATCGATGTGGGGAAGTTGTGGAGGAAGGCCAGTCCGCGGTGCCGGTCGTCGAGGTTCTCGGCCGCCGCCGCGTTGTGGCCCTTCCAGTCGAAATCGTGTCCTTCGCCGGGGTCCTGGATCACGACGCGGACCGCCGTGGAGCCGGTCCGTGTCCGGACCTGCATCCGGGTGCGCAACGCGGGATCCTTCCGGCACCCGTGGGTCAGGGCGTTCAGGACCGCCTCCCGCAGGCACAGGATGATCTCGTACATCCGGTCGTCGGCGAGGTCCGGGACGCCCATCCGCAGGCTCCATTCCCACTGGCCCTGGAGGGAATCGATGTCGGAGACCTGCCCACCGTGGTAGGAGGTGGCGATGACCGGCTTCCACGCCGGCGCGGCCGGGCCGTCCTCGGCCAGCGGAAACCAGACCAGCATGATGTCGTCGGGTGCCTCCTCGAGCACCTCCGGTCGTTCGCCGGCGCCGCCCTCGGAAGATTGGAGGACTCCGGCCAACGCCCACGGATCGACGCCCAGCTTGGCGGCGTGCTCCTCCAGTCCGTCGGTCCAGAAGGCGAGCCAACCGCCGTCGGACAACCGCACGGAGGACGCCTCGACTCCGGAGAGGTCGTCGAACCAACCGAGTGGGGCGCCGCCCCCGGCGTGGACCACGGTGACCTCGCCGTCGTCGGAGATGTGGTGGACCGCGGGTGCGCCGTGGTTGTGGACCAGGGCGCGGTCCCCGGACCGGTCGATCTCCACCGCGGCTACCGAGAGCGAGGTCGGCACGTCGGTGCCGTCGTCGTTCCATTCCTTCACCAGGTAGTCGTTGAAGCGGGAAAGCACACGGGCTGCGGGCGACCTGGATTCCAGGAGTCCGCGGGCGAGCCCCTGGAAATAGGCGGAGACGAAGGCGGCCCGGATGTCGTGACCGGAGACGTCGGCGGCGATCAGCAGGGCGCCGCGGTCGGCGAGC
>CAIYXO010000194.1 GCA_903930165.1 uncultured Verrucomicrobiota bacterium
CACCTCAGGGTGATCTGTCTCTTCGCCCCGATTTCTGCGTCCCACAGGCGTCTTGGCGCTTTGGGGTGCCGATCCCGTCCACTTGGTTCCGGCTCGGCATTCCCGCCGGCGCGGTTTCGTGGACTTCGCCGATTCCGCATTTCCAAACCGTCCCCGAGGCAGTTCCATCGACGGCGAATGTCCGCCTGGCTGTATGCGGCGCTGCTCGGGATCATCGAGGGCGTCACCGAATTCCTCCCCGTCTCCTCCACCGGCCACCTGCTCATCGCCGAGAGGCTGTTGGGGATACACGTCTCCGACCTGTTCAACACCGTGATCCAGTCCGGTGCGGTGCTGGCGGTTTTGGCGGTGTTCGCGGGCAGGGTGAAGGAGCTCCTGACGCGCTGGAAGGAGCCCGCCCAGATGGACTACCTGCTGAAGCTCGGCGTGGCCTTCGTGATCACGGCGGTCGGAGGGCTGGCGATGAAGAAGGCCGGCTTGAAGCTTCCGAAGACCCTGGCGCCGGTGGCCTGGGCGACATTGGTCGGCGGCGTCGCCTTCGTCGGGCTCGAGGCGTGGCTGAAGAACCGTCCGGGCCGGGACTACGTGACGTGGTCGGTCGCCCTCGCGGTCGCCGGCGGCCAGTTGATCGCCGCCGCCTATCCGGGCGCATCTCGGTCGGGGACCACCATCCTGTTGGCGTTGGCGTTCGGGCTTTCGCGCACCGCGGCCACGGAGTTCTCGTTCCTCCTGGGCATCCCCACGTTGCTGGCCGCGGGAGCCAAGGAGACCCTGGATGCGGTGCAGGAGAAGACCCCGCATGAACCGATCGGGCAGATCCTCTTCGCCGGCGTGGTGGCGGCGGTCACGGCGTTCCTCGTCGTGAAGTGGCTTCTGGGCTACGTGCGTTCGAACAACTTCACCTGGTTCGGCTGGTACCGGATCGTGGCCGGGGCGGTGTTGCTCGGTTTGGCGGCCGCGGGTTGAACCGTCGGCGTCGGTGCGGATCCACGGAAATCCGGACTTGCGACACGTCGGGACGCCGATAGTTTCCGCGTCCGGTTCGAGCGGGGGGTTGGTAGCTCAGCGGTAGAGCAGCGGCCTTTTAAGCCGTTGGTCCAGGGTTCAAATCCCTGCCAACCCACCACTGAATCCGGCGCAGATCCGGCGTGACAGACAGCCCGGAGAACGCGTAAGCAGTCGCTGTCGGTCACAGACGACCCCATCGTCTAGCGGTTAGGACACCGCCCTTTCACGGCAGTAACCGGGGTTCGATTCCCCGTGGGGTCGCCACTTTCCATTCCCTCCGCCTCCCGGCGGAGGGTTTCAGTTTCCAGGGTTGGCAACCGCGCCCTTCGCGTCCCCTAGCACCACCTGGAACATGACCTCGTTGCGCCGGAGGAATCCCGGGATCCACGGGGGATCGAAGTAGGCGAAACGGGGTGTGCCGGTGGTCGGGATGCCGGCCCTTCGGAGTTCTTCTCCCAAGACCCGCGCCGCCGCGTCGTCGGGACCTCGGCCCGATCCCTTGAACCGACGGACGGCCCAGCTCCCGGCGGGAAGCTCCCGGATCCTCACCTCGGGATCCTTCGGGGCCGGTGGCGTGGCGAGCCCCGACGGCAACACGAACGACATCGTCCCCTGCGACTCCGTGCGGTCCATCCAGACCGGGGTGGTCATGGCGATGCCTTGCGATTCCGCATTCCCGTGGTCGATGTAGCGGAAGAGCCGCATGAAGCCGCCCCCGGCCTCCTTCGTCTCCGCGACCCGGATCGCCGGGTAGTCCCGGATCTCGAATCCCGGCGTCCTGCGCACGACCTGGTACGGGGCGGTCTGGTAGCCGGCGCGCGTCAGGCTGCAGCCCCCGGCGAGGACGAGGGAGGAAGCGGCGAGGACGGAAAGGCCGATCTTGGCCCGGGAATTCATGGGCCACCCTACCGCGGATGCCGTCTGGGGCAAGGCGCCTGCGGCGTCCGGAACCCGGCGTCCCGGTGGAGTTACGGGGTCGAACCGGATCTGTTTCCTTCCTGTCAAATCCCAGCGGTTCCCGTTACCCACCTTGACGTTTGCCCTGAGCTGGCCATTCTGCGCGGCCCTATAGGGGACACGGCCTTTATGCAGCACATCCGAAACATCGCGATCATCGCCCACGTCGATCACGGCAAGACGACCCTGGTCGATTGCCTCCTCAAGCAGTCCGGAACCTTCCGGCAGAACCAGGCAGAGACCCAGGTCGAGCGCCTCATGGACTCGATGGACCTGGAAAAGGAGAAGGGCATCACCATCCGCGCAAAGAACGCGGCGTTCAAATACAAGGACTACCACATCAACATCGTCGACACCCCGGGACACGCCGATTTCGGCGGCGAGGTGGAGCGGATCATGAACATGATCGACGGTGTGTTGCTGGTCGTCGATTCCTCCGAGGGACCGCAGGCGCAGACCCGCTTCGTGTTGCGCAAGGCCCTCGAGGCCGGGGCGAAGCCGATCGTGGTGATCAACAAGATCGACCGCGACAACGCGAACCCCAAGAAGGTGCTCGACCTCGTGTTCGAGCTCTTCATGAGCCTCAACGCGACCGACGAGCAGCTGGACTTCCCGTTCATCTACTGCTCGGCGAAGCAGGGCTACG
>CAIYXO010000195.1 GCA_903930165.1 uncultured Verrucomicrobiota bacterium
GATGGTTCATCCGTGCGGTGACGTTCCAGTCGATGGTACGGACCTCGTCGCCAGGCTGGTACTCCCTGACCTCGTCGAAATCCATCCCCTGTCCCTTGAAGGCGGAATGGTACTGTCCGGCGAGAGTTTCGCTGACCAGACGCCTCGTCCGGATCTCAATCTGACGGATCTTGCGCAGCAGCTCCGGCGGAATCCCCTGCGAACCGTCCTCCTCGCGGATCGGCGACATGCGGGGAACCGATCCGGACCTTCCCAGGAAACCCGGACTCCTTGCGTCGTGCGGACCCGTCTCGCCGGCGAACCAGGCGGAAATCCGATCCAGGAGTTTGGGACGCTTGAAACCCATTCTTTTACCTCGGGAAGCCAATCCTAAGCCGCCCCGCCGACACGCATCGGGACGAGCCGTACCAACTCCTTCAACACCGCGTCGGCGTCAACGCCATCCGCCTCCGCCTCGTAGTTCAGGATCAGGCGGTGACGCATCACCGAAGCGACCGAATCCGCGATGTCTTCCAGGCTAACCTGGAAGCGTCCATCCACCAGTGCCCGGGTCTTTCCTGCAAGGACCAGGCATTGGGCACCTCGCGGACTGCTGCCGAACCGGAGGTGGCGTACGACGGACGGCACGCCCGCCTCGGTACCCGGATGCGATCCCAAAACCAGACGCACGGCATACTCCTTCACATGGGAAGCCACCGGAACCTCCCGGACCAGTGCCTGCATGTCGGAAAGGGATTTCGACTCCAACACCTTTGCCGGCGTCATTGTCGTCCCCTCCGTGGTCCTGTTCAGCACCTCCGTCAGCTCGGCGGCCGTCGGGTAGCGTACAATCAGCTTGGAGAAGAACCGGTCCAACTGGGCCTCCGGCAACGGATAGGTTCCCTCCTGATCGATCGGATTCTGGGTGGCCAGAACAAAGAAGGGCCGCGGCAAGGGCCGCACTTCTCCTCCCATCGAAACCTGCCTCTCCTGCATCGCTTCAAGCAGGGCCGATTGGGTCTTCGGCGTCGCACGATTGATCTCGTCCGCGAGCAGTAGGTTCGAAAAGACCGGGCCGTGATGGAACTGGAACTGACGACGCCCGTCTGCGCCCTCGCCGACCATGTGGGTTCCCAGGATGTCGGAGGGCATCAGGTCGGGCGTGAACTGGATCCTGTTGAACCGAAGATCCATCGCGTCGGCAACCGTACGAACCAAGAGGGTCTTGCCAAGACCCGGCACCCCCTCGAGCAACACATGGCCGCCGGCGAGGATGGCCCCCAAGACGCCCTCAACCACCCCGGCCTGCCCCACCATCACTCGGGCAATCTCGTTGCGGACGGCCGTATAGTTCGAACGGAACCGGTCCAGTCGTTCTTCTAGGCTCATCGGATGCTTCCAAGTCTGTGGGCTGAACCCGGGTGCGGCAAGCGATCCCCGGCCCGAATCCACCTTCGAGTCCCAACCTCCATCGCGGTGACGATCCACGCTGGCTGCGGAAATGCCGAAGGCCCGCCGGAACCGGCGGGCCTTCGGGATGAGATCACGAAAGGTTACTTCGAATCGCCGGCGGCAGGAGCCGCAGGGGCCTCGGAAGAGGCTGATGCGAAGTCGACCCACTCGAGAATGGCTTCCTGGCCGGCGTCACCCTGACGCTGACCCAGGCGGAGGATGCGGGTATAGCCTCCGGTGCGGTCCTTGAAGGCGGGCGCGATGGAATCCACAAGGATGTGGACGACATCATGCTCGCTCTTCCAGGCCTCACGGAGAACCTTGCCCTTCACCTTGGCGGTGCCCTTGAAAAGGCTGCGCGACTGCTGGCGCAGGCGGGCGGCCACAAGGCGGCGGCAATGGACGTTCTCCGCGACGGCGGCAGCCTTGGCCTTCTCGTCGCTGGACGAGGCCGCCACTGCGGCGGCGGCGACGGCGCGCTTGCCGAGGGTCAGGAGCTTCTCGGCGACCGGCCGGGCAGCCTTGGCCTTCGCTAGAGTGGTGGTGACCCGCTTGTGCTTGATCAGCGAGCCGACCAGGTTGGCGAGCATGGCGTTCCGATGGTCGCCCTTGCGGCCGAGCTTCTTGTTGCGCTTGAGATGGCGCATATGCTTTGTGTCTTAGATTTTCTTGTTGTCCGCCGGCGCCTCGAGAAGGGCCGGATCAATGTTCATTCCAAGCGTCAGGCCGAGACCTGCGAGCTTTTCCTTGATCTCGTTCAGCGACTTCTTGCCGAAGTTGCGGTACTTGAGCATTTCCTGTTCGGTCTTCATCGCCAACTGACCGACAGTCGTGATGTTGGCGTTGTTGAGGCAGTTGGCTGCCCGGACGCTGAGCTCGATCTCATTGACGCTCATGTTGAGCAGCTTCTTGAGCTTCGCCTTCTCGTCGTCCTGCGGCTTGATTTCCTCTTCGAACTCGATGGCGTTCTTGTCGTAGCCGACAAAGACGTCCAAATGGTGCTGGAGGATCGCGGAGGCCTGGGTCAGGGCGTCGTCCGGAGACATACGACCGTCGGTCCAGAGCTCGATGATCAGCTTGTCATAGTCGGTTCGCTGGCCGACGCGCGCCGCTTCCACATTGTAGCGGACCCGGGAAACCGGAGAGAAAAGCGAGTCGATCGCAATGACCCCGATGGACTGGTCGATCTTCTTGTTCTCGTCGCCCGGGCAGAAGCCACGGCCGACTTTCACTTCCAGCTCCATCTCGAGCTTCTTCTTGCGGTCCAGGGTGCAAATCACCTGTTCCGGATTCACCAGCTCGATGTTCTGGTTCAGCTGGATGTCGCCGGCGGTTACGGTTCCCTCCTTGCTGACCGAGAGGAGAAGCGTCTGGGTCTCGCGGCTGTGGGCCTTGAACTTCACCTTCTTCAGGTTGAGGACGATGTCGGTGACATCCTCGACAACACCGTCGACGGTGGAGAACTCATGCATCGCCCCGTCGATCTTGACGGAGGTAATGGCGGCCCCCTCCAGCGAGGAGAGGAGAACCCGACGCAGCGAGTTGCCGATCGTGTGACCGTATCCGGTCTCGAACGGCTCCGCGATGAAGCGGGCGTACGTTTCGTTGGAAGCCTGGTCATCCTTGACCAGACGCTTCGGCATTTCAAACCGACCTAGGCGGACAGGCATATTGGTATCGTTGCAATTTTAACCTGGAACCGGCAGTTCATTCCAAGACTCCCGTTGGCCGGCTCCCATATAATTGCCATCCCGGACCCGAAGGTCCGAAGATCAGCGGGAGTAGAATTCGACGATCGACTGTTCGTTGGCGATCGGGTTGATCTCATCCCGTGTCGGGATGCGGAGCAGCACGGCGCTCAGCTCCTCGCGGTTGAGGCGTACCCAGTCCGGAACCGACCGGCTGGTGGAGCTTTCGAGGCCCTTCTGGATGATGGTCTTCGACTTCGCATGGTCCTTGACCTGGACGACGTCGTTCACCTTCACGGCGAAGCTCGGAATGCTGACCTTGCGGCCATTGACCCGAACGTGGCCGTGGGAAACCAGCTGGCGGGCCGCCGGCCGGGTGAGGGCGAATCCGGCCTGGAAGACGATGTTGTCGAGTCGGGTCTCGAGGATCTGAAGCATCTTCTCGCCCGTGACGCCACGCATGCGCAAGGCACGCTCGTAGACGTTGCGGAACTGACGCTCCTGAAGCCCGTAGTAGTAACGGAGCTTCTGCTTCTCCATCAGACCGACGGCGTAGTCGGTGTACTTACGACGGGACTTCGGACCGTGGACACCGGGGGGGTACGGACGACGCTCGATGTACTTGGAGCTTCCGAAGATCGGAACTCCGAGCCGGCGGCTGATCCGGACGCGGGGACCTGTATAGCGCGACATGGTATTAAGAGGGTAGGAATTGTTGGACTACACGCGGCGCTTCTTGCGAGGGCGGCATCCGTTGTGGGGAACCGGGGTGACGTCCTTGATGGCGCTGATCTCGAGACCAATCGCCTGAAGGGCGCGGATGGCCGACTCGCGACCGGATCCGGGACCGCTCACGCGAACCTCGACCTCACGCATGCCGTGCGACATCGCCTGCCGGGCCGCATCCTGGGCGGCCTGCTGGGCAGCGAACGCCGTGCTCTTGCGGGAGCCCTTGAATCCTACACGACCGGCGGTGCTCCAACCAATCAGGTTGCCCTGAAGGTCGGTGATCGTCACCTGGGTGTTGTTGAAAGTCGCCAGGACGTGTGCCACGCCGGTGGAGATGTTCTTCGCACCCTTGGCACGAATGATCTTCTTCGCATTGGGATCGTCGCCAAGCAGGTCGGCAGCAGTCGGTGCCGCAGCGGCGGCCACCGGACCGGTCGGCGCAGCAGGGGCGGCGGCGGCGGCGGGAGCCGCAGCAGCAGCCTCAGCGGCCTTCTTCTTCGCAGGAGCCTTTTCAGGCGCCGCTTCGGCGGGTGCGGGAGGGGTTGCCGCGGCCTCAGCCTTGGCGGGGGCCTTCTTGGCCTTCGTCTCTTCAGACATAATAGATCAGAAAATCGGTGAAAACTTCACTTCGCCGCTGCAGCCCTCTGCACGCCGACCGTCTTGCGGGGACCCTTGCGGGTGCGGGAATTGGTTTGGGTGCGTTGGCCGCGGACCGGAAGGCTCCGAAGATGGCGTTGCCCCCGGTAGCTCTTGATCGCCTGGAGGCGCTTCAGATTCATGCCGAGCTCGCGCCGAAGGTCGCCCTCGATCACATACTTTCCGTCCTGGATCGCGTTCACGATCAGGGAAAGCTGCGACTCGTTCAGGCTCTTCGCACGGATGGCCGGGTCGATGTTGGCGCGCTTCAGGATCTCGACCGCATTGGCGGGTCCGATTCCGTAAAGATAGCGGAGCGCGATGTCGATCCGCTTGTCCGCAGGAATGTCTACTCCAAGAATTCGTGGCATAGGCGTGTATTTAGGCGGTTCAACCCTGGCGCTGCTTGTGGCGCGCGTTGGTGCAGATCACCCGGATCACACCCTTGCGTTTGACCATCTTGCAGTTCTCGCATAGCTTCTTCACTGACGCTCTTACTTTCATTTTCTAAATCCTACACCGCTCAATATAGCGGGTTTCCTTCGTCTCTCGTCAAAATCTCCGGTTCCGACTCGGTGATCAATACCGTGTGTTCGAAGTGGGCGGCCACCTGACGATCCCTCGTCACCACGGTCCATCCGTCCGCCAAAATCTCCACCGACGCATCACCCAAGGTGATCATCGGTTCAATCGCCACGGTCATCCCAGGCCTCAACCTGGCCTTGTTGGACGGATCCGGATAGTTGGGTATCTGGGGATCCTCGTGAACGTTACGACCCACACCGTGGCCGCAAAACTCGCGAACGACCCCGTATCCCGCCTTCGTGGCACAGTGGAAGACTTCTCTTCCGATGCCCATGACGTTGGAATCGGGGCGCGCAGCAGAAATTCCTTTGTAAAGGGCCTGCGCGGTGGTGTCCATGAGTTTCTGGAAGGAGGTGGAGACTCCACCTACCCCAACCGTCATGGCAATGTCGCCGACAAACCCCTCATGGCGGACTCCGACGTCGATCTTGAGTACGTCGCCAAACTGAAGCCTACGCCGGCTACCAATGCCATGGATAACGGCCTCGTTCACCGAAAGGCAACACTGGGCCGGAAAGCCCCGGTAACCCTTGAACGCCGATACGGCACCCTGTTCCGCTATGAGGCGGCCCACTTCGGAATCCAGTTCCGCCGTGGTGATCCCAGGTTGAACCAATGAGGCCGCACCGCGAAGAACCCGCGTTGCGATCCGGCAAGCCATCCTCATCCGGTCGAGCTCGTCGCCCGCCTTCAAAGGGACCTGTTTTATGGTCCGCGCCATACCTTTTCCATTAATCCCAGGATTTCTCCCGGGCCGTGGAGACTGACAAAGAACAAAATGATCAAGTGCGTCCGCGGACCCGGCCCTTCTTGAGGAAGCCGTCGTAATGCCGCATCAGCAGGTAGGACTCCATCTGCCGCATCGTGTCCAACAGGACTCCGACGGTGATCAGAAGCGAGGTTCCACCGAAAAATTGGGACACAAGCGGGTCGATCTTGAGGCGGGTGCTCATCACGATCGGGATCACCGCGATGACCATGAGGAAGACGGCGCCGGCCAAGGTTATCCGACTCATAGTGCGATGGAGGAAGTCGCTGGTCGCGCTGCCCGGACGGACACCCGGAATGTAGCCGCCGTGCTTCTTGAGATCATCGGCAACCTGCAACTCGTTGAACTGGGTTGCGACCCAGAAGTACGAGAAGAACAGAATCATCAACGAGTAGAGAAGAAGGTAGACGAACCCCTCGCGGCCCAAATGA
>CAIYXO010000196.1 GCA_903930165.1 uncultured Verrucomicrobiota bacterium
ACTCAGCGTCGGGAATTGCGTTTGGCTCCCAATACCCTCCAACCGTTGGCCTTGGCCTTGACCGACATCCGCGAGTTCTCGGAAATCCTTTTCGCCTCCAAGATCCATTCCTTGCAACATATCAAGAGGTCTGCCATTGGCACCAATGAGCTCGCCGGGTCTGGAGACATCCTCTCCAAGAAGGTGGGAACCAATACAGTGATCGGAGCGGGGATCCATCCGTACGAGGTGCAATTCCAGTGCTTCAGCTCCGAACTGGGAGAGGTGCTGACCCGCTTTGTGGGAGCCTCCAATGCCTACGTTCTCAAGACCGTCAACGTGGACCGCCCTTCTGGGGATGGTTCTGACTCGGCTGAAGCGGCCCCGGCGAATCCGGCCGCTGGAATGATGGCCATGATGAGCCGCTACGGTCTTCGCCCTGGAATGGGAACCATGCCCCCAGCTTCACAACCCAATGCCGCTGCGGCTACTCCTTCGGGCAAGGTTGGCGATATCGTTCTCGAGCAGAAACCCATCAGAGTCACCCTAGGCTTTGAGGTCGTGCGTTTAGCACTCCCGCCGGCTTCAACTCAGGCTCCGAAGGCGACCCGCCGTTAGGCCGCAACTCCCGGAACCCATGGAATTCATCAAGAAACAATACGAGAAGCTGGTCTTGGGAGTCGTCCTTCTGGCCGTCGCCGGCCTGGCCATCTTCCTGGTTCTCTCCGTGTCTCAGGTCCGCACGGACCTCGAAAATGCCCTGCAGGCTTTGGCTGGTGCCAAGCAAAAGCCGATGGTGCCTGAGAACCTGGAAACCAACCTCACCCAGACTGCCTTCAAGCGGGTGACAAGCCGAACACCGACCGTCTTGGCCGCTCAAGATCACTACACTTTCAACCCCGTCACTTGGGTGCGCGGTGCCAGTGGTCGCCTCGAACCCTCCAAGCCCCGCGCCAACACCGGCGCTTCTGGTTTGGCCTACGTCGGTGCCCATGATCTGGTTCTGGAGATCGCCTTTGAACAAGTTGCCGGAACCCCGGATGCGCCGCGGTATCAATTCTCCGTGCGCCGCGATTATGAGAAGACCGTCAACGCTCGTCGCGCCTTGGTTGAATCCGTAGCCGTGGGTTCTGACAACAAGGACCAACTGTTCCGTCTCGTCGAAATCCAAGGTCCAAAAGATGCGCCCACGAATTTCGTCTGCGAACTCATCTCCACCCGAGAGTCGTTCCAGTTGACCAAGGGCAAGAGCTTCCGTCGCACGCAGGGATACGCTGCCGACCTCCGGTATGAGGCCGATCGCAGGGATTTCCCACAAAAGCGGGTCGGCGAATCCATCACTCTTTCCGGCGCGGTCTACAAGATTGTTGCCATCGAGAAAGAGGAACTAGTAGTGTCCGCGCCCAATTCCGTGCGTACCACCGTGGCGAGGTAATTCCCTTAATCGACTCGTTGCATGTCCATTTTAGTCCAACCCGTGAAGAACCCCATGACGAAAGTCTCGAAGATCCTGAGTCTCGTCGCACTCATTGCCGCGTTCGATACCGTCTCCACCCGCGCCGTGGCGCAGGAAGCCGGTGAGATCGCCGTACGGCGCGAAGAAAAAGCCATCGTCTTGCGCAAGACGTTGGAGGCTGCCGCAACTGCCGCTAAGCAGGGCGATCTCACGTCGGCCGCCAAGGCCTACGAAGACGCTTGGAATTTGACCGAGGAATTGGGTTCGAGCGTTGAGAAGGAGCGCAACATCACCATCGAGGGCTTCACCTCCACTCGCTTGGCTTTGGCTTACAATGCTGCCAAGGCGGGCGAGTACAAGGAAGCCGATCTCCAGGTGAAACGCATCCTCAAGGTCGACCCGAACCACATCAAGGCCAAGAACTTCAAGCGTGAGAACGATCAACGCCTCGCCAATCTGGTCGGACGCGTCCCCTCCGACGAAGCGTTGAGCTACATCGGCCAGGACAAGACCAACAAATTGGCCGCTGCAATCGCCGTTCAGGACGGCAAGCTCGCCTTTGAAATGGGACACTTCGATCGCGCCGAAACCAAGCTGCAGGAGGCCATCAAGCTCGATCCCGACAACGGTCCGGCCTACCAGTACTTGAACATCATTCGCGAGTCCAAGTACACCCGCGCTCATCGCGAGAAGCTCTTGACCGACAAGGATAAGTTGCTCGAAGTGGAGCAGTATTGGGAACAGCCCAAGTCGAAGCTCCCGATTGCCAATCCGTTCGGTCGCACCAATCGCGTCCACACTGGATCCGGCCGTCAGGCGATTTATCACAAGCTCGACACCATCCGCATCAACGAGATCAAGTTTGATGGGCTTCCGCTGGGTGAGGTCGTCAAGTACCTCGACGAGCAAACCCGCCTCCGTGATCCGGAGAAGAAGGGCATCGCGTTCGTGGTGAACTCGCAGGTAGATCAGCCGTTGTCTACTCCAGGAATGGGTGGCGTGGATCCCCTCACTGGAGCCCCTCAACAAGCTCAACAGGCCGCTGAACCGGTCGACCTGAACAATGTTCCGGTTCGCATCAATCCGGCTTTGCGAGATTTGCGCCTGGCAGACGTTCTTGAAATCATCTCGCAGGTCTCCGAGAAGCCTCTGAAATACTCGGTGGAAGAGTGGGGCATCATGTTCCGTCAGCGTCTCCCCGAGGCGACCCAGCTGCATTCCCGTTGGTGGCGGGTCAATCCCAACACCTTCATGGAAGGTTTGGAGAGCGTGACCGGTATGACTCCCGCAGTGGCCCAGGGTGGTCAGGGCGGCGGTCAAGGCGGTGGCGGTGGCGGTGGCGGTGGCGGTCAAGGTGGCCAAGGTGGCGTGTTCACCATTCCCCGAGTTGAAGTCAGCGGCGGTGGTGGCATGGGCGGCGGTATGGGCGGCGGCGGTGGTGGCGGCGGTATGGGCGGCGGCATGGGTGGCGCCGGAATCACCGGTGTGACTCGCACCAACCTGACGGCCAACATCCAAGTTGTCGTTCGCATGTTCTTCATGTCCTGCG
>CAIYXO010000197.1 GCA_903930165.1 uncultured Verrucomicrobiota bacterium
GACACGGACGGCGACGGCATCGCGGACGGCAACGACCCGGATCCGTTGGCCTTCACCGCGGACCTCGACGGCGACGGCATTGCCAACGACCTGGACGACGACCGGGACGGTGACTTCCTCTCCAACACGGACGAGTCCGTGGCCGGAACCGATCCGGACGCCCGGGACACGGACGGCGACCGTTGGCCGGACGGCTCGGAGGTCTCGATGAACAGCGTGCCGACGGACGCCGGCTCGGTCCCGGTGTTCCTGGTGCTGGGCGAACCGGCCGCCACGTTGGTGTTGCCGACCCGTCAGTTGGCCGAAGGGATCGAGTCCGGTCCGTGGATCGGCGAGCCCGTGGCGACGCTGTTGCTGCCGGGACTCCAGCCGGTGGAGGGGATCGAATTCGGGCCGTGGATGGGTGAGCCGGTGGCGACGTTGCTGTTGCCGGCGGCCGTCCTGGCGGATGGGACGGAGTTCGGCCCGTTCGTCGGCGAGCCCGTGGCAACGGTTCGCTTCCTTGGCGACGGCGAGTCGGCACCCGGCGGCCTCGGCAACGGCACCCAAGGTGGCGGCACCGGATCTGGCGGCGGTTCCGTCGACGGTGGAGGCTCCGCGTTGCAGGTCCGACTGCTGGCGCTTGAAAGCTCCGTTCCGGTGCAGCCGCGTTCCCTCGACGCGTTCCCGGCTCCGGTCTCCTGGTTCGTCCTGCTCGAATGGGCGGCGGAACCGGGTTCGCGCCATGTGCTGGAGAGCAGCACCGACCTTTCCGCCTGGTCCGCCGTGGAGGCGGAGGCCGTCGAGAACGTCGACGGCAAGTCCCGGGCCCGTTGCCGACTGATCCATCCCGAGGCCGCGTTCTACCGCGTCCGCCGCATCCCATGAACCGACCCACACACCTTTCGCAAGTCCACGTCCCAACCACTCCTACCGAGTCCATGAACACGACGCATCCTCCCCTGCAACGCCGCTCCCGGGTGTTCCTCGGCACGCTGGCGGGTCTCCTCCTGACGTCCCTCGCCGCGGCCAGGCTGTCGGCACAGGGCTTCAACGCCGGCAGCAACGGCTCGCTCGGCGACGTCGTCCTCGCCGCGAGCACCAACATCGCGTTGCCGCCCGACGGCGTGCTCCATTTCGCGTCCCTGCGGGTCGAGAGCGGCGTCACCGTGACCTTCACCCGCAATGCCCGGAACACGCCCGTGTACATCCTGTCGCAGGGCGACGTGGTCGTGAACGGGTCGATCAACGTCAGCGGCTCCCGACGGACCGCGAACACCGGCGGCGTCGGCGGGCCGGGCGGTTTCGACGGCGGGAATCCGGGCTTCGGCGCCGAGACGCCTCCGGGCAACGGCTACGGACCCGGCGGTGGCGAAGGGGGAATCAGCGGATGTTGCAGCGAGGCTAATGTCGCGGGCGGCGGTGGCTTCGGCACCCGGCGCGCCGACCCGAACTCAGGGCCAACCTACGGCAATCCCTTCCTGCTTCCGATGATCGGCGGCTCCGGCGGCGGTGGCGGTACGGGGGCCTTTGGCGGTGGTGGCGGCGGTGGCGGCGCGGTCCTGGTGGCGGCGAACTCCCGGATCGTGGTGGCGGGCTCCATCGTCGCCAACGGGGCCTCACAGGGCGACGGATTCTCCATCAACTCGGGAAGCGGCGGTTCCATCCGTCTGGTATCCATGGTGGTCGAGGGCAACGGCTCCATCTCGGTGAGCGACGGCGGGAACGCCGGACACGGCCGCATCCGCGTCGACTCCATCGACCGC
>CAIYXO010000198.1 GCA_903930165.1 uncultured Verrucomicrobiota bacterium
ACCAGATTGGTGGTCGACAAAGTTTCGATTGCCTGTTCGCCGATCGGCACTGCGGTGAAGCGGTATCCCGGAATCTCTTCACGGGTCTTCAACACGAAATTCTTTTCCGGCGGAGTCACGCCCACATAAAACCACGCCCAGGCCGCCACGATCGCAGCCGAGAACATCGCGGTCATCGACCAGATGGAGAGCGAGGTGCGCATGGTTTTTTGGAGCAGGGAGTTCGGATTGGAGGGCTTCGGGTAGCCTCACCTGCATAGGTGAGGATCGGCGATCCAAAGTGGGTTTCGGGCTTCGGAAATTCTTTATCGGAGACCCACGCCTTGGCAGGCGTGGCCACCCCGAATCACAGGAACTTCTCCGCCAAGGGCAGAACCTTTTCGACTTTGCCCTGGAGGTTGGACATCTGAAGCAAACGATCGCGGCAAAAACGGTATTCCTCGTCGTCGATGGCACCAGACTTCCGATCCCCGTCCAGCGTCTCCAGCAGGAGATCGATCCGGCCTCGGGTCTTGGTGAGTTTCGGGGCCAAGAATAGCTGATAGACGCCCCGGATGATCTCGCGCAATTCCGGTTCGGCCTCGAGGAAGTCCTTGCGATCACCGGGTTTCCAGACCTGCCGGATCGCATGGAGGGCCATCAACTGACGGGTTCCCGTGCTGGCACTGGCCTTCGAGATCTCCAAAAGCTCCGAGATCTCGTCCAAGGTCAAAGCCCGGGGGGAAAGATAGAGCAGGCCGAAGATCTGGCCGATCGTACGGGGCCGGCCGACCAACTGGCTCAATCGCCCAGCGGCCTCGATCAGTTCCAACCGGGTCTTGGAGAGGGGTTTGGCCACAGAACCGGAAGTCATGTCCACGAGGGGTGAAGACACTTCGTGCCGGTCAGTTCGCACTCGCGTTCCTCCACGGCATCGATCGAGAACCAAACGGAACGTTCAGTTCGGATTGAATGAATACTTCGTCCAATCGCAGCGGAGCAACAGCAAACAGCCCGCCAGACTCAAAAATTACGGGGGAATGGTACAAAATGATGGGAACAGAGGCCTCGGGTCCGGCGTGAAAACACTTCAGGGCCACCGAGAAACGCCAAGGCAAGGAAACGGACAGCGGCGAGGGAGCCAACGTGGTCGCCACGGCTGCGGGCCTTGGACTACGGACACGCCTTGTCTTTTGTGTCGTCCAAGTCTCCGTGGCGAAACCGGCGATCCGAGTGTCTATCGGGCAGGGAACCCGAGGATTCGGGATGGGTGCCGGCTGCGAGCGTCGACGCCCATCCCAATGCCACCGAATCATTCCGTTCAGAATCTGCGGAGGCGATACGAGCGAGCGGCGTCGCCTGCATCGAGGAGCCACTCCGTTTCGCGGTTCTGGCCGACAGTCCGCCCGCCTTCCGGCGTCCAAGTCATGAGGTCGGTGCTGGATTCGAGCTGGTAGCTCTGGTCAGCCAGGGTGAATGCGGAGACCCGGATCCGTTGGGCCACGGTCAGACGGCCGTCCGGCGCTTCGGTGGGGATCGCGAACGGCGTTCCGAAAAGGACTTCCAACCCGTCGGCCAAGCCGTCTCCATCGGAATCGGCTACCCGAGGATCGCTGCCGATCCGAGCTTCTTCGCGGTCATCAAGACCGTCGCCATCGGTGTCCCTGGGCTGCAGCACGACCACGGTGTGGGCTCCGCCGGCGGTGAAGTCGATGGGATCCACGATGCCGGCCGGAAGAGCCAGCCGGTTGGCGGAATCGCCGCCCCAGGTGACCAGGGTGCCATCCGAAAGACGGGCCACGGTGTGGTTGTAGCCGGCTCGGACTGCGACAACCCCGGAAAGGCCGGAGGGAATGCGCGTCTGTCCTTCCTCAGAGGAACCCCAGACACGCACGGTGCCATCGGCGAGGAGAGCCACGGTGTGCGAGTCTCCGGCAGCGACGGCCACCGCACGGGGGAGGTCGGCCGGAACATCGCATTGGCCGCGGAAGTTGTTGCCCCAGCAGACCACGGATCCGTCGGACCTCAAGGCGACGCCATGGCTCCAACCGGCCGCCACGGCCACCACGTCGGCGAGTCCCGCAGGCACTTCGGTCTGCCCCAGGAAATTTGCACCCCAGGCCTTCACGGTCCCGCCCTCCAAGAGGGCGATGCTGAAATCACCGCCGGCCGCAATGGCCCTCACCGGAGCGGAAGAGGACGGAGGCGCGGCTTGACCCGAGAGATTGCGGCCCCAACCGACGACGATGCCGTTTTCGAGCAGGGCGAGCGAGTGGCTGCCGCCGGCGGCGACGGCGACCACGGATCGCAGGTCGGCTGGAACGACGGCCTGACCTTCCACGTTGTTGCCCCAGGCTCGGACGGAGCCATCGGCCAGGCGGGCGAGCGTGTGCCAAGTGCCTGCGGAAAGTTCCACGACTCCAGCCAGGCCGAAGGTCACTTCCGTCTGGCGGAAAGTGTTCTCTCCCCAGGCGAGAACCGTTCCAAGCACGGGTGCACCATCCAAGCCCGGAACCGGCCGCGCAGGGGTGATCACCCGGAACTGTTCGACATCACCGGCGAACGGAAGGTCTGCGCTCCAGAAACCGGGAGATACCTGGGTGCGTTCGATCCGGTTCGTCCACTCGACGCCGTCGGTGGAGCTTTCGATACGATACGGGGCACCTCCAAGCGAGAACACCGTCAGGCGCACCGAAAGTCCCAATGCGAGCCGGGCTTCCGGACGCTGGCTGGGGTCCAACGGGGAGAGACCGTTCCGGATCTCCTCGAAATCCCCGAGGCCGTCGCCGTCGGTGTCCGTCAGCAGCGGGTTGATGCCCCACCGCGCCTCGATTCCATCCTCAAGACCATCTCCATCGGAATCCAACCTTGAGGCACCGGAGCCAAGCTGACCCTCCTGGGCCACGTCGAGTCCGTCGTCGTCGGCATCGATGTTGGCCACGACCGCCAGCAGGTGGCGGCCGCCGGCGGCAAACGTGGTGATCGAGCGGGCCTGGGAGGGGACGTTGGTGACGGTCAGGCCGTCGCCGCCACCCACACGCACCGAGCCATCGGCACGGAGAGCCGCCCAGAAGCGTTCGCCCGCCGTCACCGCGAGAACCGGGCCGATGTCGGCAGGAATGGTCGTGGCGCCGCTGGACCGCAGTCCGCCGTTGCGGAGGAGGGTCACATGGAAATCCGTTCCGGAGGCCAGGGCCGCGGCGTTCTGGACATCCGCCTGCGAGGGGCTGCCGCTGACGACCAGCCGTCCCGAGGACCTCAACACCGCCGTGGAGCGATGCCCGGCGAAGACCTGGATGCCCGCCTGTCCGGCGACCGAACCTTGGCCACCTGTGGAATCTCCCCAGAACCAGGCCACACCGGTGTCGTCCAAGGCCACCGTATGGAGGGCACCGGCGGCGATGGCCACCAGTCTTTTCCCGGCCATGCCTTCAGGCGGCGTGCACTGGGCCTGGGAATTGTCACCCCAACAGAAGACCTGACCGTCCGCGGTCAGCGCCACGGAATGCAGGGCGCCCGCGGCGATCGACACCACGTCGATCAGGTTCGTCGGGACCGTGGCCTGACCTTCCACATCGGAACCCCAGGCGACCACCACTCCGGAGCGCCGCAAGGCCAGGGAGTGGCCGAGGCCGGCCGCGACCTGGACCACGTCGGTCAAGCCGGGCGGCGGAGAACTCTGACGGAGAGTGTCATCTCCCCACGCGACCACCGTGCCCGTGCGACGGAAGGCGGGAGGACGGTTGCTGGACGCGAGCACCTGGACATCGAGGGTGACGCTTTCCTGACGGTGCGTCCCGGAGACAGCGGTCAGACGGTACGCGCCCGAATCGGCGGCGGTGACCCGATGGACCACCAAGGTGGGATTGGTCTGACCACCGAGGGAGGTGGATCCGCGGAACCACTGGAAGGCCGAGGCGGGCACTGCCGGGGAATTGGTCGTAATCACCACGGTTGGGGCATTCGTGGTGGTTTCCCCGGTGTCGGGATCGGTGACGACATCCCCGGGAATCACATTGGTGACGATCACCTGCGGCGCGGCCGGATGCAGGTCCACGGCGCGGAGCACCAGTGAATCACCGACGAGGAGCTGGCGTCCCCGGGACTCGAGCCGGAACAACGGGAAGCTCGCGGGATTCCGGGGATCGGTGCCGGCCGCCACCTCGTCGCCGTCGATCGCGAAGTCGCCGTCGGAGTCGGCGTCGAACGGATCCAGGCGGCGGCGGATCTCGTCCGCGTCGACCAAGCCATCGCCGTCGGAATCCGCGCTCTGCTCGACCTCGGCGAGATCCGGGATGCCGTCCTCGTCTGAATCCGGCTGCACCGGATTCAGACCCAGGCGCACTTCGACGCCGTCCTCAAGACCGTCGGAATCGGAGTCGAAGCGCGCGGGGTCGGACCCGGTTGTGCGTTCGAAGCTCTCATCCAGTCCGTCGGCATCGGGATCGGGGCGGGACCGGATGGCGTAGGCCGCCTGGAAGCCGGCAGCGACCGCGACCACGTTCGTGGCGGGAGCGGGCGGCGTGACGGCATTGGCTGGCTGGCCCCAGGCCACGACGCGGCCGCCGGCGGTGACCGCGAAGGACGAGGAAGCTCCTGCGCCGATGGCGATGGCGGGGGGAAGCGTGGGCGGCACGATTGACTGACGCTGCGAGGAATCGCCCCAGGCGACGACACGCCCAGTTCTGGTCAGGGCCAGAGTGTGGTTGCCTCCGGCTGCGATGCGGGCCACATCGGACAGCCCGGCGGGTACGGCGGACTGACCGGCTGCATTGCCACCCCAGCAGACCACGCGTCCGTCGGTGGTCAGGGCGACGGAGTGGGAGCCGCCTGCGGCGATGGCCAGGACCCGGGTCAAAGCCTGGGGGACCTCGCATTGCCCGGCGGAATTGTCGCCCCACGCCACCACGGTCCCGTCGGCCAAGAGGGCCAGGGAATGGAAATTGCCGGCGGCGACGGCCAAGACGTTCTGTTGGGCGAGGAACGGCGGGACGTTGGTCTGGCCGTACTGGTTGTTGCCCCAGGCCACAACCTGGCCATTGGTGCGCACGACGAGCGTATGGACCGCGCCGGCACCGACGGAGAGGATCGGACCGAGGTCCGACGGCGTGCTCAACTGGCCCGCGGTGTTGGTGCCCCAGCCCTGGAGTCGGCCGTCGCTCAGGATGGCGTAGGCGTGGACGAATCCGGCGGAGACTTGGAAGGCGTCGGAAATGAGCCCGCTGGGCGCGCCGAGTTCACGGCCCCACGCAACCACCGAGCCGGCCGGCTGACGCAAGGCGCGGATCTCGCGGACCCCCAGCACGTCCCAGCGCATGCCGCGGCCGGTTTGCGTGCTGTCGTCCAAGCGAGCCTCCAGCCGGTACCGGCCACCTTGGGAACGGTCCATACCGAACCGCACCAACGTCGAGTTGGTCTCACCGGCCAAGGGAAGACCATCCCGGAGCCATTGAAAGGTGGTGAAATTGGTAGAGATCTCGGTGTTGGTGACGATCGTGGGTTCGCCGCCCGGTTCCGCCGGATCGTTGG
>CAIYXO010000199.1 GCA_903930165.1 uncultured Verrucomicrobiota bacterium
GCAAGGCATCCTTCGACACCTCCGGGAACTCGTCGACGCCATGGATGCGGACATCTCCCAAGTCAATGGCGTGCGGCTGGAGCGCGCCATCCAAGCCTGGGAGATCATCCAGGCCGAGGACACACGGCTGGTCGCCGCTCTCCGGGAGATCCGCCACCAGGAACCAAAGCCGGATACGGAGGCGGCCACGAAATGGGCGGCCCTGACGTGGAAGCTGGAGCTCCATCTGGAATCCCTGTGTTCCTGCATCCAGGCGCTTCGGGTGAAGGTCGAACTTCTCAGAAACCATTCCCCACAGGAGGTCGAGGAACTGATCCAGCGTGTCCTGAATGTGCTCCCGAAGCCCAACGGAACCTCGGAAGCGGGATCCGCTGGCCCGGCCCGCGACTTCCGGAGGGCAGCCCGGGAGCTGGAGAAGGAACGCCATCTCTACCTGGGATTCACCGATGTGGTGAAGGGGCTGTTGATGTGGGTCGAGACTCCGGAAGAGCGGGTCGATCGGAACCACATCCTCGACTCAGTTCCGACCTGACCGGCCCCACCAAGGAAGGAAGGAGGCCGGCAAGTCGCGGACCAATTAGGCGACGGAGGCGGCGAAGGTCTCGGCGACCGCCACGGCCCGGCGCATGGCCTTCGACTTGTTGACCGTCTCCTCGAACTCGGCCTCGGGGTCGGAGTCGTTGACCCAGCCGCCGCCGGCCTGGACGTACGCCATGCCGTCCTTCACCAACGCCGTGCGGATGGTGATGCAGTGGTCGGCGTTGCCGTTGAAGCCGAAGTAGCCGACGCAGCCGCCATAGGGGCCGCGGGTGGTGCCTTCGAACTCGGAGATGATCTGCATCGCGCGGATCTTCGGCGCGCCGCTGAGCGTGCCCGCCGGGAAAGTCGTCCGCATGAGGTCGAACGCCGTCCGCTCCGTGGAGAGCCGGCCGTTCACCTGGGAGACGATGTGCATCACGTGGCTGTAACGCTCGATGACCATCAGCTCCTTCACCGAGACGCTGCCGAAGTCGCAGACGCGTCCGATGTCGTTGCGGGCGAGATCCACCAGCATGACGTGTTCGGCGCGTTCCTTGGGATCGGCGAGCAGGTCCTTCTCCAAAGCGATGTCCTCCTCCGGCGACTTGCCGCGGCGACGCGTGCCGGCGATGGGACGGATCTCGACCTCGCGGTCCTCGCAGCGGACGTGCAGTTCGGGCGAGGCGCCGACGAGCGCGAAGCCGTCCAGCTCGAGGAGGAACATGTAGGGCGAAGGGTTGATCGAGCGGACCGCCCGGTAGATGTCCATGGGCGAGGCCTTCACCGGCGTGCTGAAGCGCTGGGATCCGACCACCTGGATGATGTCTCCGGCGCGGATGAACTCCTTCGACTTCACGACGTTCGCCAGGAACTGCTCGCGGGTGGTGTTGGACACGAAGGCGGCGTCGGGCGCGTCGAGCGGAAGGGTCAGCGCCTTGAACTCGACCGGCTGCTCGAGCAGGGACACCAGCCGTTCGATCTCGCTGACGGCATCCTCGTAGGCCTCCTCCGGCTTCTGGCCCGGGGAGAGGACCGCGTTCACCACCACCGTGATGGTCTGCGCGACGCGGTCGAAGACGAGGACCTGGTCCGCGATGAGGAAGCAGAGCGTGGGGGTGCCCAACTCGTCCTTCGGCGGGCGGGGCACGATGGGCTCAACGTCGTGGATGAACTCGTAGCCGATGAAGCCGACGGCGCCGCCGGTGAAGCGGGGCATGCCGGGGACGACGACCGGCGTGTAGCCGGCCATCACCTTCTCGACGACATGGAGGCCGTCGCGGACGTGGCGTTCGCCGGCGGCGGGGCCGAGGGGGTCGACCGTGTACACCTCCACCACCTTGCCCTCCTGGAGGACGTCGACGCGGGAGCCCTGTTGCCGGACGACCGCGCGGGGATTGCAGCCGACGAAGGAGTACCGGCCGAGGTGCTCGCCGCCCTCCACGGATTCGAAGAGGAACGACTCGCCCCAGCCGCGCAGCTTCCGGTAGGCGGACAGCGGCGTCTCGAAATCGGCCAGGAGCCGGCGGGCCACGGGGATGCAGTTTCCCGTCCCGGCCAGCGAGGCGAACTCCTCGAGGGTGGGTGTGTACATGACTGGGTCATGTTAGCGCGGGTGGATCCCGGCCAGAAGCCAGAAGTCCGGAGGAGCTCGGGGAGGGATCCTGGACCGCTCAGGGCCGGAAAGCGCTCGCCACACGATCCCGCGACCGGTTGGCTTGGGGAGGATGTCGAAGTCCGAAACCCGTTCCCTGTCCGGCGCGCCGCGGATCCAGCCCTGTCTTGGGACACCGCTGACGATCACCGACCATGCGGGCGCGCTGGAACTCTGCCTGGCCCTGGCCCGGAGTGACCGTCCCAAGGCGGCGGAGTTCTGCAACACCCAGATCGTCACTCTTCGGCGTTCCGATCCGGACTACCGCCGTATTTCCGAGGCCTTCGACCACTTCATCCCCGACTGCACGCCGTTGCTCTGGCTTCTGAACGCACATGGCGCCGGGATGAAGGACCGCGTCTACGGTCCGGCCTTCTTCGACCATGCGCTCCGGAACAGCCCGGCGGGGGTGACCCATTTCCTGCTCGGGGGCTCGGAGAAATGTGGGGAGATCCTGAAGGAGAAGTACCAGCGTCTGAACCCGAACCTCAGGATCGTCGGTTCCTTCCACGGCCGTTGCGACGCGGCCGGAGGGCTCGGAGACGACGACATCGGCGTCCTGGAAGCTCTCCAGAGGCTGAAGCCGGACCTGGTCTGGGTCGGGTTGGGAACCCCCAAGCAGCAACGGTGGATCCACCGGGTCAAGCCGTTGCTGGAAAACGGGATGCTGCTGTCGGTGGGGCAGGCCTTCGACGTGAATGCCGGACTGAGGAACGACGCGCCGGTATGGATGCAGCGCTGCGGACTGACCTGGCTTTATCGCTTGTGCAGCGAGCCCCGACGACTCCTGGGACGCTACC
>CAIYXO010000200.1 GCA_903930165.1 uncultured Verrucomicrobiota bacterium
CCAATTTGAAGCATTTCCATTTGGTTGCGTGCTGTCGTCCAAGCGCGCCTCCAGCCGATACCGGCCACCTTGGGAACGGTCCATGCCGAACCGCACCAACGTCGCGTTGGTCTCACCGGCCAAAGGAAGTCCGTCACGAAGCCATTGAAAGGTGGTGAAATTGGTCGAGATCTCAGTGTTGGTGACAATGGTCGGTTCGCCGCCCGGTTCCGCCGGGTCGTTGGTCTCGAACGTGATGTTGGTCAGAAGGTTGAACGGCCTCAGGATCAACGGATTCAACCGGAGCAGATCTCCAGTGAGGATCTGCCGGTCCCGCTCGCCCTCGGCAAACAACGGGTACGACTTGTTGTCCCTCGGATTGGTCCCCGCTTGGAACTCCGCCAGGTCGTTGGCGCCGTCGGTATCGGTATCGACGACGAACGGATTGCTTCCAAACCGGATCTCATCGATGTCCGGGAGTCCGTCCGCATCGGAATCCACCGCCGGCAACGACTTGGCCACCGTTTCAGGTGTGGGATTCACGCCATACAGTGCCGTTGCGGTGAAAAGCCACGCCCAAATGCCAAGGAGTCGAACAGGGGAAACTCGACACCAATTGACGGAATTCATCGTGTTTAACGTTAGTTAGCGAACCATTTACTCCAGGCCGTGCGCGCAGGAGGAGCGGAGATGGCGAAACCGGAGCAGATACGTTGCCGCGGAGCCATCTGGCCCGTGACATCTTTGTGAGGGAAAGAAACCCGGAGCGGGGAGAGCCGCGGTCTAACCCAAATTCTCAACCCGAATCCAAATTTCATCCCCTTGTCCCGTGGGGCTGGCGGCAGGTGTCAGGAGAAGGAAGCCGGCCAAAGTCCGAAGCATGAGACATGGTCAAGACCGCGAACCACTGGCAACGGGCACATGCCGCTTCCTCCGTGTCCTCCGAGTCTCCGTGGCAAATCCCGGAATCCCTCGGGCAGGGCGTCCAATGCCACTGGATGAATGCGAACAAGTTGTCGGCGGGGCGCGTTGACGGTGGGGAAGTCGGTTTCCATAGTGGACGTCCCATGAATTACGACCTTTCCGAGCTCCTGCAGGAGTGGGAATACAAGCCCGGCCAGGTGATCGCGCGCCGATTCACGGCAAAGGACGGGGACAAGGTCCAGCTCCGGGTGGATCTCGGGATCCTCCAGATGAACGCGGAAGGGCGGCCGGACGGGAAGCGGCCCTTGGGCAAGGAATCGTGGTTCCACGTCTTCAAGAAGCGGGCCGCCGCCGCCGTGGAGGAAGGCGGAAAGCCGTTCCATCTGGGAGCCGAGGACTGTGCCCGGCTCCAACAGGAAGCCATCCAGTATCACCACCGCTACATCTGCTTCTTCCAACTGCAGGATTTCGAAGGCGTGGAGCGGGACTGCATGCGGAACCTCGAGGTCTTCGAGTTCGTGGATGCCCATGCGGAAAGCGACGACCTCGCCTGGGGTCTCACGCAGTTCACCTCGCAGCTGCTGATGATGCGAACGCGGGCGCGCTGCGAGGCGCACCTGACCGCGAAGCGCCACGGCGCCGCGATTGCGGCGATCGAGGAGGGTCTCGTGGCCATCGAGGCCTTCTACAGGGAGCAGGAACGCGAGGATCTCCTGGAACAGTCCGGCGAAGTCCAATCGCTGCGTCATCGCCTCGAGGAGCTGAGGAAACAGCCGCCGGAAGACCCCTTGGAACGCCTGCGGTTGGATCTGGCCGAGGCGATCCGTCGGGAGGACTATGAGCGGGCCGCACAGGTCCGTGACCAGCTGCGCAAACTTTCCCCCGAAACATGAGCCTCCAACAGAAGATCACCGACGCCCTAAAATCCGCCATGCTGGCGAAGCAGGCGGAACGCACCACCGCGCTCCGTGCGCTGAAGTCGGCCCTCGGCTACACGCAGATCGAGAAGAAGGTGGATTCCCTGGATGACGCTGCGGTGATGGCCGTGATCCAGAAGGAGGCCAAGAAGCGCAAGGACTCCATCGAGGAGTTCGAGAAGGGCGGCAGGCCGGATCTTGCGGCCACCGAACGGGCCGAGCTCACGGTCCTGTCGGAGTTCCTGCCCACGGCCCTGTCGGCCGAGGAGGTTGAGGCCCTGGTGCGCGAGGCCATCGCGGAGGCGGGAGCCACCTCGAAGAAGGACATGGGCGCCGTCATGAAGCTGGCCACGGCCAAGGCGGCTGGACGAGCCGACGGCAAGGCGTTGAGCGGGCTGGTCTCGCGGCTCCTTCCGTGACCGGACCGGCCACACCGTGCCCGGGGCAGTCCCGGCGTGGCGTCCCAACAGCATGATCGCCACCGCGGAGGAATTCATCCGGCGCCTCCGAACCGGGGCCGAGGCCGCGCGGGCGGACGGAGAGAGCATCGGACGCTTCCTCGAGCGCCTGGGTGAAGGCAACGCCTGGCTCATGTGCCTGATCCTCACCCTGCCCTTCATCCAGCCCCTGCCGACCGGGCCGATCGCCACCTTGGGTGGGCTGGCCTTCGCCGGCATCGGCATCCGGCTGCGACGCGGCGAGGAGGCGCTTTGGCTGCCTGGGAAGCTGCGGGCCCTGCGTCCCGGGCCAAGGACCTGGAACGCCTTCTCCGGATTCGGCTGCTGGCTGCTGGGAACCCTTTCCCATGTGAGCCGGCCAGGCCGGCTGGTCGGGCTCGTGGACCGGCTCGGGCATCGCGGCGCCGCCACCCTCGTGCTGGTCGGCGGCCTTCTGGTCGCCGTGCCGTTCCTCGTTGTGCCGCTCCAGAACTCGCTGCCAGCCCTGGTGATCTTCTTCACCTGCCTGGGTCGACTGCAACGGGACGGCGCGATGTACCTGCTCGCCCTGCTGAGCCTCGTGGTGACCCTCGTCTACTTCGCGTTGATCCTTTGGGGCCTCACCTTTGCCGCCGGCCGCGGCTGGGAATGGTTGGGAGGATAGGTCAGGCGACGGATTGCATAACCGCGCCATGGCTGTCGCGGCCACCCGGCGCCCGCGGACCGACTCCACACGGAGGCATCAGCCCACGGTCACAACGACGTAGTTGCGCTTCCCTTTCCGCAGGAGCAGATGCCTTCCGAAGAGCAGGTCGGCGGACGTCACCATCCGCTGCACCTCGCCGATCTTGATGTTGTTCAGGTAGGTGCCGCCGCCCTGGACGTCCGTGCGCGCCTGGCCCTTGCTGCCGCTGAGGCCGGCGTGCACGAGCAGTTCGAGGATGGAAATGCCGGCTCCCTCGAGGCGGGCTGGTTCCAAGGGACGGGTGGGAACTTCTCCAAGGAGTTCGTTGAAGGTGGCCTCGCCGATGCCGGCGAGATCGCCGCCGAAGAGGATCTCGCTCGCACGGATCGCCTCCTGGGTGGCGTGTTCGCCGTGGACGAGGTCGGTCACCGCCTTGGCCAGGGCCTTATGGGCGGAACGGGCACCCGGATTCGCGGCCAGATCCTGTTCAAGCGCTGCGATCTCCTCCTGCGAGAGGAAGGTCAGCACCTTCAACAGCTTCACCACGTCCCGGTCGTCGCTCTGCACGAAGAACTGGTAGAAGCGGTACGGGCTGGTGCGTTTGGGATCCAACCATACGGCACCGGAGGCGCTCTTGCCGTACTTGGTGCCGTCGGACTTGGTCAACAGGGGAAGGGTCAATCCCCAGACGGTGGCCCCGAGCTTGCGACGGCAAAGCTCGGAACCGGCGGTGATGTTGCCCCACTGGTCCGTGGCCCCGATCTGCACTTCGCAGGAAAGCTCCTTCCGCAGGTGGTAGAAGTCGTAGGCCTGGAGCAACATGTAGCTGAACTCGGTGTAGCTGATGCCGTTGTCGCGGTCCTCCATGCGGGCCCGGACCGACTCCTTGGCCACCATCCAGTTCACGGTGAAGTGCTTGCCGACATCGCGCAGGAACTCGAGGTAGGAGATGGGCGAGAACCAGTCGAAGTTGTCCACCAGCCGGGCCGGATTCCCCGGCGCCTCGAAGTCGAGGAACCGCGCCAGCTGGCCCTTGATGGACGCGATGTTGTGCTGGAGGACCTCGGGCGTGAGCAGGTTGCGCTCGGCGGAGCGGCCGCTCGGATCACCGATCATCCCGGTGGCCCCGCCGGCGAGGGCGATGGGGATGTGGCCGGCGAGTTGGAAGCGTCGCAGGCAGAACAGCGGGACGAGATTGCCGACATGAAGGGTGTCCGCGGTGGGGTCGAAGCCGCAGTAGAGCGTGGTCGGACCCGTGGCGAGCCGGGCGGCGAGGGCTTCGGTGTCGGTGCAGTCGGCGAAGAGTCCCCGCCAGCGCAGTTCGTCCAGGATGTTCATCGGCGAGCCGAGTAGAGCGGAGACCAGCCAAGGCGCCAAGGCGCCATGGGGTGCAACAAGAACCTTGGGCGCTCCGGACGGACCCCAAAGCAGAACCAACTTGTTCGCACGCCCGACCGGACACAGCGTCGCCGTATGCGACTTCCCAAATGGTGGTTCCTGGCGACATTCGCCCTCGCCCTCAATGGCGACGACTCCCTCCGCCTCCGCGATGGCGGCACCACCGCGGACTTCGTCATCGCCACCGACGAGGTCCATCTCGCCGGAAAGGGCCTGGACCGCGTCCTGAAGCTGGACGCCCGCCGGCGTGCTTCCCTAGCCGTCCCCCAAGACGCAGAACTGCATGTGGTGCTGTATCCCTCGACGGGACCGCGGACCCCGGATCGCCGCAGGATCCTCACGCGACGCGTCTCGGCGGAACTCCGGGAAGGGTCCGATGCCGCCGCGTTGTCGGAGGCGGTGGGAGCCGCCCGTTTCGAGCGGCTGTCCTTCGCCCCGCGCATGGTGGTCTTCCACGCGAAGGAATCGTCGGGACTGGCCTTGGCGGATCGTCTCCGCGGCCAGGATGCCGTCGTGCGCGCGGACGTCGTCCTCGACCGGCTTCTCCATCGCAGGGCCGTGCCCAACGACCCGCTGTTCCCCCAGCAGTGGACGCTGCGCAACACGGGCCAGTCCGGCGGTACGGCCGGCGCGGACGCCAACCTCCTGCCGGCCTGGGATTCCGGCCGCGACGGAACGGGCGTGACCCTCTCCGTGGTGGACGACGGCGTGGAGACGACCCACCCCGACCTCTCCGACCGGATCGTGCCGAACTCCGGTTTCGACTACCGGGACAACGACGCGTCGCCGGAGCCGGAGGGCGAGGAAGGCGCGAACGATGAAGGCAACCCGAAGGCGGACTCGCACGGCACCGCCGTGGCCGGTGTCGCCGCGGCGACGGGCAACAACGGCGTCGGTGTGGCCGGCGCCGCGTATCAAGCCCGACTGGTGCCGATCCGGCTGATCGGCGGCAACGCCGGCGACGACCAGGAGGCTCAGGCGCTGGGCCACCGTCTGGACATCGTCCACGTGAGCAACAACTCGTGGGGCGCGGCGGACGACGGCAAGACCGTCAACGCGCCGGGACCGCTGGTCGAGGCGGCGATCGATGCCGGCCTGAGCCAGGGTCGCGGAGGTCGTGGAACCATCTACGTCTGGTCGGCAGGCAATGGCGGCAACGCCTCGGACAACGCCAACAACGACGGCTACGCCAACTCCCCGGGCACCATCGCGGTCGGGGCGCTCAACGACCTCGGCCGCCGGGCCGACTACAGCGAGCCGGGAGCGTGCCTGATCATTTCGGCTCCTTCGGGCAACGACGGCACGCGCAGTCCAGGATCCTTCACCACCGACCTTCTCGGCAACCGCGGGTACAACCGGAACGATGTCCCCACCGACTTGGCCGACGTCGACTACACCGGGACCTTCAACGGCACCTCGTCCGCCGCGCCGCTGGTCTCGGGCGTGGTCGCGCTGATGCTGCAGGCCAACCCGGAACTCGGTTGGCGAGACGTGCAGGAACTGCTCATCCGTTCGGCGGCCAAGACGGAGCCAACCAACCCGGGTTGGTTCACCAACGCGGCCGGAATCCGGTTCAACCACGAATTCGGCGCCGGCCGCATCGACGCCGGCGAAGCGGTCCGGATGTCGGTCGGATGGACCCGCCTCGGTGCCCGCATCTCGGCCGATGCGGCCAAGCTCAGCCGCGATCTGTTGCCGATCCCGGCCGGCGGCGTGGTGGAACAGCCGCTGCCGATCACGCAGGACCTGCGGGTGGAGCACGCGACCCTGCAGGTCGACATCTCCCATCCGAGCCGCGGGGAGCTGGCCATCGAACTCGTGTCCCCTTCGGGCACGGTCAGCCGGCTGTTCGAACCGCATGACGATCCCAACGCCGATCTCTCCCACCGTTTCGGTTCCACCTTCCAATGGGGGGAGAACGCCCGCGGCACCTGGCGCCTGCGCATCCGGGCCACCGGCACCTCCGCAGGTTCCCTGCGCACCTGCCGCCTCGAGACCTTCGGCACCGCGATCGCCAGCCAGCCCTCCACGGTCAGACTGGTGGCCCTCGGACAATCCGCGGAAGGCTTCCGGATCCGCATCGACGGCACCGCCGGTCAATCGGTGAAGCTGCAGCGCTCCGCGGACCTGGCATCCTGGGCGGATGTCATGTCGCGGGTGTTGCCGGCCGGATCGACCGAGCTGGTCGACCCGGCCCCGGTGGCCAATGCCCGATTCTACCGGGTGGTTCCTGGAACACCCTGAGGTCGACGGCGGCGAACCGACGCCGGGAGCCGATTCCGGTCAGATCCGCGACGAGGCCCGGCGGCGGCGCCAGAGGGCGAGGCCGACCATGCCGGCCGCCCCGACCGCGGCGTACTCGCCGGGTTCCGGGACCGCGGTGAAGGTGCCGGTGGTGGAGAAGAGTCCCTGGTCATTGACCGGGAAGAATCCGGTCAACACCAGATCCAGCTGCCCGCTGTTGCCGGTCAGCGCCATGATCTCGTTGAAGAAGGTCGGATCCGAACCCGGCGCCGTCAGGATCACCTGCCCTGTACCCACCGCGGTGACGTCGTTCGAGTGCTCGACCTCGTCGTAGAGATAGACCGACGTCCCGGTCGCGACGGTGGTGCCGGCATA
>CAIYXO010000201.1 GCA_903930165.1 uncultured Verrucomicrobiota bacterium
CAAGCCGGACACGGGACTGCCGATCGCGGTCCAGTTGGGCGACTCCAGGGAATCGGAGAATTCCACCTGGTAGGTCCTTCCCGCCGCCGCGGCGAAGGTGAGGTCGAGGCCCTCGGGACCGGGCATCGCCTTGCTGATGGTTTCGCCGGCCTGGAACAGGAAACGCGTGACCGCGGATTCCGGATGCAGCGGGCCGCCGCCGGGGCCGTTGGAAGAGGCGTCGCGGAGCCGGAGGCCCACCGTGTAGAGTCCGGGCCGTGTCGCGGAGAAGTAGCGGCCGTGGACATGGCCATAGGGATCGGCTCCGGGCTGGCCGGAGTTCTCGCTGAGCGGGAACTCGCGGGTGCCGGCCCGTTCGCCCACGGGAACGGAGAAGGTCAACGCCTCCGCGTCCATCTCGTCGCCCGGGCTTTCCCAGAACCCGAACTCGCCCCCGACCGGTCCGTCGACCTCGACGATCCGGGCGACGACGCGGGTGCCGGGAAGGGCATGGCCGGTGGCCGGCCCGCCGTTGATCGGGGTGGAGGCCAAGGCGGTGAAGGTCGGGCTGCTGGCGATGTGGTAGCCGCCGTAGATGCCGTTGGTCACCGCGGGAAGTCGGACGACGAATCCGGATTCGGCCGCGAACCGGTCGGCGTTGGCGAACACCAGCGTCGAGGCGGCATTGACGCCGGCGTTGATGTGCGCGTGCTGTCCGGCGGCGACGAAGGCTCCGGCGATGGCGATGCCGAGGGCGGACAGAAGTGGCGTCTTGCTCATGTCGAAAGGGATGCGGAAGAATTTGGAAGGGGTGAGGGGCCGCGTGGCCTGGACTGGAAGCGGAACGCTTTGCTGACAGGCGGCGTCCCGTTTCCCGGGGTCACTCGGACTCCCTCACCCCCAAGGATCACGTCGGATCAGGCCTTGCGGCGGCGCCAGAGCGCGAAGCCGGCGAGGGTGACACCGGCCATCGCCGCGTACTCCGACGGCTCAGGGACGGCGTTGAACTCGACGTAGTAGGTCTCGGACGGCGTGTGGATCGGTCCGCCACCGGCGCCGTTGACGGAGGTGTCCACGATCTGGAAGCCGACCGTGTAGGTGCCTTGGGCCCCGGTGACCGTGAAGCGGCGTCCGTGCAGGTGGCCGTAGGGATCCTCGCCCGGATCACCCGCCGTGGCGGGATTGCTCAGGTCCCAGGTGAAAGTCGGCGTGGAGACGGAGTATCCGACCTCGTAGCTGACGTTCCATCCGGCTCCGCCGCCTTGGCCCGTGCCTTCCCAGAACTGGAAGGCGCCGCCGGTGGGGCCCTGGACGGAGACAATTCCCAGCTCCAGGAAGCTGCCGAGCGCAGCGGCGTTCGGGCTGGCTTCCTCGGCTCCACCCAGTCGCGAGAGCGCGGTGAAGGTGATGCTGGTGTTGACGTAGCCGGCGTAGCGGCCGGTGGTGGCCAAGGTCATCCGCTGCAGGTATCCGGAACCGGCCACATAGGTGGCGCCGTTCTCGAAGTACAGCTGGGAGCCTTGCGTGGTGCCCATGGCGCCAGCCTCGATGTGCTGGGCCTGGACCGCCGCCGCCGCGCCCATAAGGAGGGCGGGAAGCAGCAGGGACTTCAGGGTGTGTTTCATGGTTTTGTACTGACGGGTTCTGCGTTCATCGGCCGTCGGGACGCACGAAGCGCGTCGTCGGCGGGCCGAGAAGGGGGATCACGCGACGCCACGGGATTCCTTCCACGTGGGAGTCGGCATGGAGGTAGTTCGCCAGCCCGCGGTGCCGCAGAACGCGGACCTGCCCGGGGAAGGCGTTCGTGGCGAAACCGCCCGAGGCGGCGTCGGCGAAATGGAAGTGGTCGGAACCCTCGAAGTCCTCGCGGGTCTCCGTCACGTGCAGCGTCTCCGTCGGCGACGGGATGGACACCAGCCGCGAGAAGTCGAGGTCGGTCGCGCCATAGGGCCGAGGGGTCAGGAAGTCGTTCACCGCGTAGCCGGCCGGCCGGGCCGAATTGGTGTCCCGGGGACACCGGTAGATGTTGGTCAGCCCGTACGGCGCCAGCGTCCCGATCCACGATGCCCGTTGGTGGGCGCTCTGGGGCAGCGTGCCGTTGTTGTCGTCGACGTAGAGCGCGACACCGATGCCGAGTTGGCGCAGTTGCGAGAGGCACGCGGTCGCCGAGGCCTTGGATTTCGCCGAGGCCAGCGCCGGCAGGAGCATCGCGGCCAGGATCGCGATGACCGCGATGACCACCAGCAACTCGATCAGGGTGAATGCGCGGCGCGGTTCCGCCGCAACGCCAGGGGCGGACGACAAGGGACGTCTCGGGATGGGACGACGGTCGGACATGGCGGACAGGGGCGGATCCCGGCCGTGGGCACGCCTTGAGGCGGCTCCATGGACGGAGGATCACTGCGCCGCATCGGGGCGGCGGTCGGAGGGGAATCGGGAAACCGAGACCGGCGGGATCCCCGTGGGTCCACGATGCCGGAACGTGGACGGGAGCCGATGGACGGAGGAAGTCCCACGGCATCGGCGGGCCGAGGGACCGTTCGGGCGCGGATCAGGCCGCCCGGGGAGGCTCGTGCGCGGGAGGTTCGGAACGCCGTTCGGCGGTGAACTCGGGTGGCGCCGGCGGTTCCCCGGTGACACCGAGGCCGATCGACACGGGCTTCGAGTCCGAGGCCAGCACGTCGAGCTTCTTGAGGAAGACGCCGCCTTCCGACTTCTGCTGGGCGTCACGACCCTCGCGGCTCAGCCGGCAGAGCGAACAGGGACGGCTGCCGTCGAACGTCGTCCGTACCGCCACCGAAAAGCCGGACTCCGCGGTCCGCTCCACCAACATGCTAGCCCAGGCGACCGACTGGAGCACGGTCCATTGCCACCCCAGGGAAAACCCGAGGAGCAGGGCGACCAAGATCCGGCCCGGACGACGCATCTCGGTGATGGAACGCCCGTTTCGGTGATGGGTCAACCCCGAGGGGGCTGCCGTAATGCCGCAGGGGTGTGGGATTGTCCTTTGGGAAGTCAGAGACTCGTGACCTCGTCCCCTACGGTGCGCACGAGTAGGTGACGACGTGAGGAGTCTCATACTTTCCGGGGTTCGTCTTGGGAGAGGACAAAGACTCGTGACCTCGTCTCCTACGGGCGCACTTCCTTGTACCGGGGGCCGGAGAAGAACCGCGCGGCGAGGACGATGGCCACGACCGCGAGGATCAGGGCGGTGAGCGAGGTGGTGCGGAAAAATCCGAGGAGGTCGCTGGAGGGTCCGCTCCCCAGACGGAAGGTCATCACGCCGACGTAGCCGAGGTAGCCGCAGGCGTCGGCGAGGTACATCAGGAACCCGATGTTGCCCTGGTCGCGGGTCATGGCAATCAGGCGTTCGAAGACCGTGGTGTGGACCGCGACGTACGGCAGGTAGAGCCCGAGGCCCAGGAGCACCATGAACGCGAAGGCGTCCATGGATCCGCCCTTGTGGACGAACAGCGTGGCAATGCCGAGGAGAAGTCCGGCGAGGGAGATCCCCAGCGAGAGGAAGAACGAGCGGCGGTTTCCGCGCACGAAGGAGGCGGCGCCGTTGACCGCAAGGACCCCGAGGGCGACCCAGAGTTCCGACCGGGTGAAGTCCTTGGCCTGAACCGTTGCGCCAAGGGCCCGCCAGAGTTCCGGGGCGAAGTCCGCGCGGAGACTCCTCACGACGGTGACCAGCAGGTAGGCGAGCGAGATGAGGCCGAGTCCGGGTCCATGCCGCCGAATCCACCGGGCCCGATCCTCGCGGGTCATCGGGGTCCGGACCGAGCGCGCCTGGGTGTCCGCGGCGTCGGGTGGTGGGATCCGTCGGAGCATCCAGACGAAGCCGAGCAGGGGTGTGAGGAAGAGCAGGCCGGCGGCGGCGGGCATCCAGCGTTCGGTGACGCCCCGGTCAAGCAGCGCGGTCCCGACGGTCTTCGAGAAGCCGTCGGCCAGGATGAAGCTGGTGCAGAGTCCCGCGACGAGGGCCTCGGTCATGCGTCGGCCCTCGAGGAATCCGAGCACAAGCCCGAACACCATGCCGAGTGGCAGGCCGTTCAGGAACAGGCAGACGACGTTGTAGGGGGCGGGCAGGACGGCGAAGAGCACGAGGGCGAGTTCCGCGGCGCCGACCAGTGAGAGGAGCGCCAGCGCGCGTCGGCCTGGCGGCATCGAGGCGATGACGCGGATGCCGATGAACTTCGACAGAGTGTAGCCGAGCACCTGTGCGGACACGAGCCACACCTTGAACCCTGCCGGGAAATCGGCGCCGGTGAAGGCGGCGGCGCTGAACGGCTTCCGGAAGCCGTACATGCAGGCGTAGGTGCCGAAGGAGGCGACCATGCCCCAGACGGCGATCGTCAACGGGCTCCAACGCCGCGTCGGCGGGCACGTTTCGGCCGTCGCCGTCGTCGAAGGATTCACCGGAGGCGGAGGGTTGCCCGGGGACGGCGCGGGTCAGGCCGTCCGTACCAGCGACTCGAGCATCGGACGGAAGTGCGCCAGTTCCGGCGTCACCATGTCGGGCACCTTGCCCATGTCGTCGTAGCGTCGGACGCGCACGGCGAGGTCGAAATGGGGGCCGGCCTCGAAGGTGGCGGCCTCCGCGTCGTTCATCGGTCCACCCTGAAGTGCGAGGCTCTTGCGGGACGCCTCGGAAAGCCCGTCGAAGTAGGCGGCTTCCTTCCAGCAGAGATAGCGCTTCGAGGCGGCGTGGAGGCGTATCGGTTCGACCACCTCGGCCGGGAACCAGTCCTGGAGACGGTTGGCGCCGATGCGTTCATGACGGGCGTCGACGCCCTGGTTGGCGATGTCCTCGCCGAGGTCGTGGAGCAGGTGGCCGTAGTCGTGCAGGAGGCACGCGGCGACCACGAACGGGTTCTCGCCGGCCTGGGTCGCGAAGGTCGCGCACTGGAGACCGTGCTGCAGCTCGGTGACGTGCTCGCCGTAGCTGCGGTGCCCCTTCTCGCTGAAGACCCTCTCGATCTCGTCGACGACTTCGGCCGGATTCATTTGAAGACGTTGCCCCAGCGGCCGGCGTGGGGGGAGTTACAATTGGAAGAAACGCGGGCCCTGCGGAGGGGAACCTTGGGCGGAGGACACGGATTCCACGGATGGGAAACGGACGCCTGAGGCCAGACGCCAGCCTCTCGCTTCTTGGCGTTGTCGCGTGAGCTCCGAATCGGACACCGCTCCCGGTTTTGGCTCAGGAGGCCGGTGCCACGGCCACCCGGGGGGAGATTCCCAAGCAGGCGTAGGCGCCACTTTCGGGGTGTCCTGCTCACGGATCTCCATGGCGTTCGACACATGGGTCGAGGACCTCTCCCGACATCTCCGGCACCAATGGAAAACCTCGGTACTTCCAGTCGGCGAAGCGTTCTACGTTCGGTCCCTTGGATCCGGATCCCAAGCCGGCCCTGCGCCACAGATGTATTCAGGGTGAGCGAGCTACGCCCACCGGAAAAGGGAGGCTGGCAGCGGACGTAGTCTGGGTTGTGCATGCATTGACTAACCCACCTGTCCTGAAACCGAGTCCGCGCGGCTTCTTGCGGATCGCCGCGGCCATGCGGCTCCTGTGGTTCGTAGGGATACTGGCGACCGCCATCCTTCTGGGATCTCCGTTCCGAGCGCGTGCCTCCACGGTGCATTGCTGGTACTCGCCAACCGGGACCGGTAACGGTTCAAGTCGGGCATCCGCGGCGAAGTTTTCACCCGCAGGATTCGACGCCTGGATCCGCGCTCAATCTCGGTCGGCAACGAACATCGTGCTACACTTCCTTCCCGGGGTTCACTCGGATGTCCGGATCTTCATTGGCGGATACCGGGTTCCCCAAATCGGAACGGGGCCATGGAGCTTCACCAACCTGAATGTCTATGTTCAGGGAGGAGATCCC
>CAIYXO010000202.1 GCA_903930165.1 uncultured Verrucomicrobiota bacterium
CCGGCACGCCTGTACATCGAGGAAGCAGCCATCTTCCTCGGCGTCAAACCCCACGACCTCGAAATCCCGGCCGTCCGCAAGATCGTCCCGCCTCTGATCCTGGAGAAGAACGCGGTGAAGTACTGGGCCCGGGCCGACCTCGAGGCCGTCTGGCACGATCGTCGTAAGCTGATGCTCATCAGCCACGCCATCTGCGCCTTCTGGAAGCACGCGAATCACGGGACCGACGACCAGATCTCGCTCACCGAGTGATCGGAGAAATCGGTCCGTCCTCGCTCAACAAAGGCCCCAGGGAGTTCAAACTCCTTGGGGCCTCTTCATTGGGGGTACCGTCGTAACGCGCGAGAACCAGCACCGTGCCGGGTTCAATTCCTTTGGCTCTCGACGAACCGAACCAGCTTTGGATCCTGCGATGCCTTCAGGATTTCCCATGGAAGCATCGGGTTCCAGTCGATGCCCCAGTCCTGGGCCACCCGCTTGGCGGATTTGGTGGCCGTCCGTTTCAGCAGGAACCTGACGATGTTCAACCAGGTTCTCGAATCGATCTGGTTCTCACCGGTAGCAGTGAGCATGTCGCCGAGGAAATGGCGGACACAGTGAACCAACATCCTCAGGTGCCGGACGTCTTGCCGGTCCTTT
The DNA here is from genome assembly GCA_903930165.1 of uncultured Verrucomicrobiota bacterium. Classification (GTDB taxonomy): domain Bacteria; phylum Verrucomicrobiota; class Verrucomicrobiia; order Limisphaerales; family UBA9464; genus SXXZ01. The sequence continues at coordinate 640 of CAIYXO010000202.1, forward strand.
TGGGAGACCGTGGCGCAAAGCTCCAGCTTCGACGCGAAAAGGGAGACGGGGTCCATGACCCGAATGGTTTGTCCGTTCGCCTCTATCTGGATGGCCGTGTTTTCCACGTTCTTCGGCGCGCCAGGGACCGTTCGGACAACTTCGATGTTGGATTTGATGTCACCCCAATGGAAAGGAATGGCACCGGACAAGGCGGTCATCCCAACCAACCCCGGAAGGACCGCATGAAGGCTCAGTTGCGTTGCCATGTGCTCGACATCGGCCCGGTCGCCCTTGAAGTCGATGTCCTCGCTCGTGAAAGGCCTCAGCTCGTTGAGGGCCGGTTCGCGGTCCGCGTAGAGGCCCGCCCAGAAGTTCACGGCCTGGCCTCCGATTAGGAGATAGGGAAGGTTATACCTGTTCCGAAGCGCCAGCACCCGATCGAACTGGTCGAGCCGGTACTTCGGCTTCATCGCCACGAAGCCATGGCCTTTGCGGCGGACTTCAAGTTGGTGATGCGCCATTTGGAGCTGTCACCTACCAACGACGCCCGCTGCTGCTGGGCATCAGCCGCCGCCGCGCTTCGTTCCGAACGCTTCAATGCAGCAAGGCGCCTTTGAGACTCCTTTTGCTTGATGGCATTGAATGAAGTTCCGGCCACGTCGGAAGAATACTCCGGATTTTGGGAATCCGGCAAGTTTCCTCCCTCCGTGGCGGTGCGACGATGCCTCCCCGAACCCAGGAATCCCGGATCAACGGGACCCGACGCCGCCGATTCCCGGCAGCATTGGGTGAGCGGGATTTGCCTTCTCCCGCAGGGTAGCTACTTCCACCGAAGTCGAATCCTTCTGCTGCACCAGGCAGATCAGAGCCTCCAGCAGGTCGATGTTTCCGGGCTGGTAGATCAAGCCGGTTTTCAGGGCACGAATCGCCCAATCCGGATGATGGGCCGGTGCCACGCACACGGATGCCAGCAAGAGCCAACCGGCAGGGTCGCCTGGTTCCCGCGCGGTCAGTCGGGTCCCGAGCCGGACGGCCTCGAGGCCTTGGCCCAATTCCCGCGCAATCCGTACCCGGCACCAGAGCACCTTCGATTCGTCCGAATCCCTCCGATCCCCGAGTTCCTCGAGGGCCGC
>CAIYXO010000203.1 GCA_903930165.1 uncultured Verrucomicrobiota bacterium
CGCGAGGCGTCTGCCGTTCCGTGCGAGGCGGGCCACCTGCACGCCTTCGTCGGCGTGCATCCGGTAGGTGGCCCTCGCGATGGCTGCCGAATCGTCGGGTTTGGATCTGGTGGCATCCCCATATGCCGTCCAGAGCCGATCGACCAGTGCGCCGGCTGCGAACGTGTCCTCGAACGAGGCGTTTTCCAGGGTTCCACTGCAGACCAGGACCAGTCGTTCAGGCAACCGGAGCAGCAGGTGTCGGGCGACGGCGTCGAGGTTGGTCATGGAACCGACCAGCACCGAGCGGGAGCCGCGGGACGCGTGGAGCGCACGTGTCCCGTTGGTGGTGGTCATGATGATCTCCTTTCCGGCCACCCTTTCCCTCGTGAACTCCCGGGGGGAATTCCCGAGGTCGAAGTCGGTCCCGCCGCTGAGGGCGGCCAGGATCCGATGGCCTTCGCGCTCCCCTGCCAGCAGCGCTCCCGGATGGAGACGCTTCAGCTCGATGGCCGAAGGGATGTCCGCGGCGGGCCGTATCCCGGCGGCGCCGTTGCCCAGCGCCTCCAGCATCGTCGAGGTCGCGCGGAGGACGTCGAAAACGACGCAGGTCGTCCCGCTCAGGTCCGTCGCGGACAACTGCCGGAACTCCGCCGGCGAGAAGAGCACCTCGAGGTGGAGCATCGCTCTCAATTCTTCGGAAGGTTTCCGGAGAATGCGTGGAGAGCCGTGGCGGTGCGGACCAGGACCTGGCCGTCGGCCAAGGCGACGCTGCCCTTGCATGGCGACTCGCCTTGGAAGGCATGTGAGCCCAGGACTTCGAACTGTTCTCCGGCGGAGAGCACGAACACGGTTCCGTTCTCGTCGTGGCAGAACAGCTTGCCATCGGCAGCCGAAGGGGAACCCCAGATCGGCCCGTTGCCGGGAACCTTGCCGGACCAGATCTTCGTGCCGTCCTTCGGGTTCAGCTTCGACAGGATCCGCTTCTGTCCATCCAGCACGAAGACATGGTCCTTGTAGAGACAGGGAGTGCTCCAGTCGGTGGGAGCTTCCCGGAACTCCCAGGCCCGGTGGGTCTGGGTCACGTCTCCTGAACCGCCCCCGCGGAAGGCCACCACCGGTTGGCCCTTCGGGCCGGAGGCGAGGACGAAACCGCCGGCCACCACGGGTGAGGTGACGATGCGGTACCAGTCGTCCCGCTTCTCATAGAGCCGGGCACGCCAGATCTCCCCGCCGTCGCTGAACCTGTGGCCGGAGACGTGGTCGCCGCCCACGATGACCAGTTCGGGACCGTTCGGTCCCTTGAAGGCGACCGGCGTCGCGTAGGACTCGCCGCTTTCCTTGGTCGAGTCCGTCTTGCGGACGTGGCGCCACAGGTCCTTGCCGGTGGCCGGGTCGACGCAGAGGACGAAGGACTCGCGGGAGGACTTGCCGTCGAAGCGGGGATAATCCTGGGGCATCTCGTCGCGCTGGAGCACGGGGAGGTAGAGACGGCCTTCATGCAGGAGCGGGCTGGCGCCGTAGAGCCACATGACGGCGAAGTTTCCGTACTCCTTGCCGAGGTTCCGGCTCCAGAGGGGTTTTCCCTCGAGGTTGAACGCGGCGAAATCGCCGGTTCCGAAGAGCACGATCACACGTTCGGCATCCACCACCGGGGAAGGCGCGCACATGTTGTTCCGGCCAACATCGCGATCGCCGATGCCCACCGTCCGACGCCACAGTTCCCTGCCCGACTTCCGGTCGAGGCAGAGGAGGAGGAGGTTCTTCTCCGCATCCGGGGTCGTGAGGAAGAGGCGATCGCCGACGAAGACCGGAGTCGATCCGGCCTTCCCCGGCAGGGGGGTGCTCCAAGCGAGGTTGCCCGGCCCCAGCTTGGCCGGAAGGGAGAGTGCCGGGGAGGATCCGTCCTGATTTGGGCCCCGCCATTGGGACCAATCGCCCTCGGCGGCGGAGGTTCCCGGAACCAGTGCGAGGAGGGCGGAGATGCCGAGCAGGTGGTAGGCGCGAAGCGGTGTCATGGGATCAGGAGAGTTGCCGGATGGGGTATGGACGACCGGCCAGCGAGTCCATTCGAAGAGGTCGGCGAACCGGCCCTACAGGTGCCGGATGTGTGAGCGGTACTTCTTCAGCAGTCGGTCGTTGTGATCGTCGCCGTTGGTGTTGCTGCTGACGTAGACCTCCGGGTCGACCCCCTTCTTCACCAGATCCTCGATCGCCTGGACGACCATGAGGTTGATGATCAAGGCGCCGGTGATGGTGGAGGGTGGACCGATGCGGCAGGGCAGGCCGTCGATCTGGATCGCGGCGTCCCCATCGACGCCGCAGTTGTCGATCACCAGATCCGCGACCTCGGCCAGGCGTTTCCCGGAGGCATGACGCGAGGGCCATCGGAAGGTCTGGTCGACGTTCGTGATCGCCACCGTCCGGAGACCGCGGCTTCGGGCCTCGAGTACCATCTCGACGGGCACCGCGTTCCGTCCGCCGTTGGACGCGACCACGATCACATCGCCTCTTTGGACCGGATACTTGTCGAGGATCCTGGCGGCGAGCCCCGTCTCCCGTTCCAGATAGGTCGCCTCGATCGCATTCAGGTGCAGCATCAGCGTCTCCTCGAGGATCGGAACGGCCTTGGCCAGATGGCCGGCGCGGTAGAAGACCTCCTCGGCCAGCAGGTGGGAGTGACCCGTGCCAAAGGCGTAGAGGAAACGTCCCGAGGCCAGCGCCTCGGCGATCCAGCCGCCTGCGGTGGTGATGGCGTTGCGCTGGGACTCGGCGACCCGGTTGAACTGGTTCCGGGCCTCGTGGACGAATTGGTCGTAGGCGGACATGGCAGGATTCGAAGGCCCGAGGATCGTCGACAGGCGTCCAATCTCAACGCCGAAACCCGATGGGGGACCGGACAATGCGTTGGACGCGGTGTTTGACCCTTCAGCGACTGCACTCATAGTGTGCGGCATCGTCGATGTCGGCATCGCCCTCCATGACAGCAAACCTCGCCGCGGAGTTGGTCTCAGGGGACTGGGACCCGGTCGTGGCACCGGTCCGAGCCTTCCTGGACCGCGTTTCAACCCGTCTGGAGGAGCAGGTGGCCAGCTTCGAGCCCGAGATCGCGGAGTACGCCCGCTACGCGCTTGAGAACCAGGGCAAGCAGCTCCGCCCCACCCTGGTCGCGCTTTCGGGTGGCGCCGTGGGAACACTCAACGAGAGCTCGGTGACGATCGCGGTGATCATCGAGATGATCCATCTGGCCACCCTGGTCCATGACGACATCATGGACGAGGCTCGCATCCGTCGTCGCAGGCCGACGTTGGCCACCCGTTGGGGCAACGATGTGGCGGTGTTGCTCGGGGACTGCCTGTTCGCACACGCCCTCCGGTTGGCCGCGGAGCTTTCGGCGAACGACGTGTGCCGATTGGTGGCCGCCAGCAGCGGAAGGGTCTGTACCGGGGAAATCCTCCAGAGCCACCGACGTCGGCGTTGGTCGGTGGACCGTTCGGACTACTACAAGGTCATCGAGATGAAGACCGCGGAGTTGTTCGCGCTTTCCTGCGACCTCGGGGCGCGTTTGGCCGGAGGGACTCCGGAGGAAGCCGCCGCGCTTCGGCGATATGGAATCGCCTTGGGTACGGCCTACCAGATCTATGACGACTGCCTGGATCTGTTCGGGGCCGAGACCGCGGCCGGCAAGTCCCTCGGGACCGACCTGGCCAGCGGCAAGGTGACCCTTCCGCTGATCGTCTACCTGGAACGCTCCAGCGAGGCCGATCGCCGAAAGGTGACCGGATGGTTGGAGTCGTGGCATCCGGACCGTTTTGCGGCGATCAGGGCGGAGTTGGATTCGGTGGACGCTTTGGGAGAATCCCGCCGGGTGATCGGAGAATTCTTGAACGCCGCGGACTCGGCCCTGTCGATCCTCCGTGCCGGCCCTGAGGCGGATGCACTGGTGGCCCTGAACCGATTCTTGGCACGCCAAACCGCCTTGCTCGCCGGCTAGTGAGCCGTGAGTGTCACCTTGTTGATGGAACCGCCCGCAGAGTCGGCGAAGCCGAATCGTCCCACGTCGGCCGCCGACGAGGTTGCGGAGGTGCGCAATCTGGTTCGGGAGGCCAAGGACGGAGACCTCGGCGCCTACGACGAACTCGTCCGGCGGCATCAGGAGCGCATCTACGGGTTGTGCTACCACATGACGTCGAATCATGAGGATGCCCACGACTTGGCGCAGGATGCCTTTGTGAAGGCTTGGCAGGCGATCCGATCGTTCAAGGGCGACGCGAGTTTCTACACCTGGGTCTATCGCATTGCGGTCAACACCTGCCTGAATCATCTCAAGACCAAGCGGAACCGCTCTTTACATCTGAGCCTGAACGACTTGGAGATCAATCCGGAGAACGATCCGGACCTTGTGGCCTTGGTATCCGAACGGACGCCGCGTCGGGATGCGGGCTTGTCGGAGCTGCACCAACGATTGAACGAGTCGATGCTCAAGCTTTCTGAGGAGCATCGCGCCGTGGTGACCCTGCACGACATCCAGGGCATGCCACACGATGAGATCGCCAAGGTGCTTGGGGTGAACCCCGGGACGGTGCGCTCTCGGCTGTTCTATGCGCGGCAGCAACTGCAGGCCTGGCTTTCCGATCTGGTGGGTTGAGATAGGGATTCGGTTTTGAAAGACATGAACCACGACGAACAAGAAGAGATCCAGAAGCTGATCCGGCTGAAGCGTTACGAGGTTCCGCCTCCCGGCTATTTCCGTGATTTTTCCGCCGGGGTGATGGCCCGGATTCGCCGCGAGGAAGCTGCGAGGCCGGTGCCATGGTGGCGTCAAGCCTTGCAATGGAGTCCGTCGGCGCGGTTGGCGTGGTCCAACGCCTTGACGCTCGCCGGACTTGGGGTGGTCGCGTTTTCCCTCTACATCACCTCGCTCAAGGGTCCCGATGGAAGTCCATCCCTCGTATCCACCCAACCTCAGTTGGGTGGACTTGGACTGGGCGCCGACAAACAGGGCGCCTTGGCTCCGAACACCTCCCTTCTGTCGATGGAGTCCCCGATCGAGATCCACGTGATCCCGATCCGAGCTGCGACGCCGGCCGACACCAATCCGTTTCCCCAGGGATTGTTTCAGCTTCCCGAGAACCCATCGGTACGGGTGGGATTCGGCCCGAATCGTTGAACCGAGGATGCGTCGGTCCAATTGGAAGGCCCGGCGCTTGGTTGCCTGAAGCTCCCGGAAGCCCCGGTTGACGCTGGGGGATCCGCACGAAAAGGCCCC
>CAIYXO010000204.1 GCA_903930165.1 uncultured Verrucomicrobiota bacterium
GGCGGCTTTCTGGGGACGTCTCCTCCTGGGCGCGGCGATCGGCACCGGGGTCACCCTGTTCCTCTTCCAGGCCTACCGGCTCGGCCCGATCCCGGTGGGGGCCACGCTCCTGTTCCTCTACGTCCCATTCACCCAGCTGCTCAACGCCGTGATCGACCGCCGATGGCCGGACCGCCTCCAGGCGGCGTCCGCGCTGCTCGTGCTCGCCGGGGCTGCGGTAGCGTCGGATTTCGTCCGGCTTGCCCGGGGCGGCAACCTCGCCGGCGCGCCCCACGCCATCCTCGCCGCCGCCTGCTTCGCCGCCTTCTTCGTCATCACCTCCCGCCTCGGCGGCACCGGCACCCCGGTTCTGCGCTCCTTCGTCTGCTGCGCCGTCTCCACCGGACTCATGGTCGCGCTCGGCCTTGCCCGCGGCTGGAACCTCGTCCCCGCGGTCGATCCCGCCCCGACCGCCGTCTGGTTCCTGCTGCTCGGCGTCTTCGGCCAGGTGATCCCGGTCTTCGTGATGGTCCACTTCGGTCCCCGCACCGGCAGCGGGCTCGGTTCCATCCTCACCTCCACCGAGCTGCCGGTCGCGATCGTCGCCTCCGCGCTCCTGGTCGACGACCCGGTCGGCCCGGCCCAATGGATCGGCGCCGGCCTCGTCCTGGCGGGAATCCTCCTGCCGCACCTGGGGCGGAGGAGTGGAGGGTTGAAGAGTTGAAGGGTTGAAGCGCTGAAGGGTGGGCCTCGGCGACACCTGGAATGTCCGGCCACGACCGGGGGCCTCCATGTCTTCGTGACTCCGTGGCCCCTCTCCGGCCACCGGTTCAGGCGTTGCGGCCCAGGATCCCGGCGACGCGTTCGCGGACGGCCGGATCCATGCGGATGATCGGAGGCCATTCGCGTGGGAATCCTTCCCCGGGCAGCTTCCGCGTGGCGTCGAAACCCTGCTTCGACCCGATCCCGATCTGCGTGGTCGAATGGTCCAGCACGTCGGCCGGTCCCCGCGTGACCAGGCTGTCCCGCTGCGGATCGGTGTCGGCGAACAGGTGGAACAGCACCTCGGAGGTGTTGTGGACGTCCACGTCGTGGTCCACGACCACGATGTACTTGGTGAACATCATCTGCCCCATCCCCCAGAGGCCGTGCATGATCTTGTAGGCCTGCATCGGGTAGGTCTTGCGGATGGAGACGAACACGAGGTTGTGGAAGGTGCCCTCCGCGGGGAGCGCGATGTCCACGATCTCCGGGAAGTTCATCTGGAACACCGGCAGGAACAGCTTCACCGAGGCCGCCCCGATGTAGAAGTCCTCCATCGGCGGGATGCCCACGATGGTGGCGGGATAGACGGCGTCGCGACGGTGGGTGATCGCGGTGACGTGGAACACCGGGTACGGCTCGGGCAGCGTGTAGTAGCCCGTGTGGTCGCCGAACGGGCCCTCCATCCGCAACGGTTCCACCGGGTCCACATACCCCTCGATCACGAAGTCCGCGTCCGCAGGAACCTGGAGGTCGGAGGTCTCGCACTTCACCATCTCGACGGCCTTCTTCCGCAGGTAGCCCGCGAGCAGGAACTCGTCGAGCCCGTCGGGCAGCGGAGCGGTCGCCGCGAAGGGGAACATCGGGTCGCCGCCGAGGAAGATCGCCACCGGCATCCGCTTCCCGGTCTCGTAGTAGCGCCGCCCATGCCGCGCGGCGACCTTCTGCAACTGCCAGTGCACCCCGGTCGTGCGGTCGTCGTAGACCTGGATCCGGTACATGCCCAGGTTGCGCGCCCCGGTGTCGGGATCCTGCGTCACCACGCAGGGCAGGGTGACGAAACGCCCGCCGTCCAACGGCCAGCAGCGCAGGATCGGGATGTCCAGCAGCGTCGGCGGCCGCTTGTCCAGGGTCGCGGGATTCCGCCAGTCCGGCGCCGCCGGCCACGGGTCCGTCCGCGAGGGCGGGGCGTCGAAGCGGTGGACGACGTCCTTGCAGCGGCCGGTCGAGACCGTCTTCGGACGCGCGTGGCGCAGGTCCAGGGCGAGCCCGAGCAGCTTCA
>CAIYXO010000205.1 GCA_903930165.1 uncultured Verrucomicrobiota bacterium
AGCGTCCGATGGAAGCCGGTGTCGAAGCAGGCCACCTGCGGCACGCCGGGAAACCGGGAGCCACACCATTCGAGGAGGGCGACCGATCCGGGCAGGTGTCCGGGAGCCATGGGGAAGCTGCGTCGGAGTTCCTCCAGCACGGACTCGTCGACGCGTGTGGGGAGCGAGAGGCGGGAGCCTCCGTGGACGATCCGGTGGCCGATGGCCGAGGGAGCGGCTCCGTCCGGATGCGATCCGAGGACACGGACGAGATGGGGCAGACAGGAGTCATGGTCCGGCAGGGCGAACGTCTTCCTGCGGAACACATCCCTCGGGTTTCCCCGGACATCGAGTCTCCCCAAAGGACGACCGATGCCGGAGAACGAGCCTTCGAGGAGACACGTCCTGCGCCTGCCAGGGCCGAAGAGGGAGAACCGCAGGCTGGTGGAGCCGGCGTTGAAGACCAAGATGCTGTTCATCGGGAGCTTCCCTGAACGCCGCACCTTGGGCCGGGCAGCCCCGGAGGGCGGCCAGCTGGGAAGCCCGGTCGCGGACCATGGCGCGGGTCACGGGGCCGAGTACGGCCGGATTCAAGGCGGGGAATCCATTGGTTTTGGGAGACCTGACCTTCCGAGGGGTCGGCTCCTCGCTGGATGGACCGCCGGCTGGAAGAGTCATTGTTGGGGACCTTGGAAGTGGGCTTCGACCATCCAGAGCCACTTGTCGGTGCCTCGGGAGATCTCGGTGAAGACGTCGGCGCTGTCGACGTCGCCGAGCTCGTTCGCCTGCTCGATCGAGGCCCGGACCTCGCTGCCGAAGGTGGAAAGGGCGCGGGCGACGGTCTCGAGATGGGCCTTTTCGGTGTGCAAGCCGAGTGGGTACTCGGCGAGCCGGGTCCTGGAAGCCGCCAGCCGCACCGTGCCCTCGGCCGTGCCGCCCAGCTGGACCAGACGCTCCGCGAGCAGGTCGGCGAAGGCCCGCACTTCCTCATCGATACGGTCGAACAGGCCGTGCAGAGCGATGAAGGTCGGTCCCTTCACGTTCCAGTGCGCCTGCTTCATCTGGAGCTGCAGGTCGATCGCGTCCGCGAGGCGCAGGTTCAGGAGCGGGATCAGCTCCCTGCGGCGCGGAAGGGAGATGTCGTTCCCCGTCTGGTAGACGAGGCCGCGATCCTGGATGTCGGTGACGGGTGGTTTCGGCTTGGTGGACTTCATGGGGTTCGATCCGAGGTGCCGGCATCTCGACGGCTGGATTTCGCGGGCGTTGCGGGACGGAAGGCCTGCCAGAGGTCCGCGGCCAGGCCGGCTCCCTTGAGGAGACGACGCAACCAAGGGTGGGCGGAGCCTCTGCCGTCGGCGTCGGGAAGGATGGCGGTGGTGGCGCCGGTGAGGAGAACCACCGCGGAGGAGACCATCGAGCCGAGGCTGCCGGCCTGCGCCGAGGCTGCCCGGATCCCGCGGCGGAGCTCGCCGAGGTCGCGGGCCAGCAGCTCCCGGTTCCGTTCGCTCTCCTGGATCAGTGCCCGCTTGCGGTCGGAAAGGGGTGTCATGGAAGGCTCCGTTCCATGCGGGTCCGGTCCTTCCGGAGCTGCTCCAGGGAATCGGGAAAGGTCTGCCAGTCCCTGAGGCAGCGGGACAGCCGCCTTCCGAGGGCGACCGCGGCGGCCCCGTAGCCGATCGTGACCGCGGCCAGGGCGGCCACCGGGGAATGCTCCCAGAACAGGAGCACCAGCCCCGCGGTGAACGTCATGCCGGCGAGCATGCCCAGGACGGCCACCCCCAGGGCGAGGTAGATGGAGCGCAGCAGGTGCTCCCGCTCCTCCTGGACTTCCGCGCTGAGGAGGTCCAGCCGGTTGGCTCCGATCGCCAGGAGCTGCCTGAGGCTCCTGTCGAAGAGGTTCGCCAGCTGACGGAACCCAGGGGTGGACTCGTCCATGGTGGGTTCAGTCGCGGTTGCAGCGGCAGCGGACGGCGAGCAGGTATCCTGCGATCGCCCCGAGTCCGACGCCGACCGCGATGGCCGGGTAGGGGTTCTGGTGGACGAGCAGGTCGGTGGCGCGGGCGCCTTCGATCGCCTTGTCGCGGGCCTTCCCGCAGAGCTCTCGGCCCTGGTCCAGGGCCTTGGCCAGCCGGGCCCTGGCCTCGGCGACGCGTTCGCCGGCCACATCCGAGGTGGCTGCGAGCAGCGCCCTGGCGTCGTCAGCAAGTTGGCCGACGTCGTGACCGACAGTTTCGATTTGTTTGTCCATAGGTTGTTCTTGGGGTCAGTGCGGTGAGGATTCGAAGGGGAGGTTTTCCGCGGCGTTCAGATGGGCCGCCGTCTGGGACGCGGCCACCTTCAGCACCGAGTTTCGGCTTCCGTACGGATTGGGAACGGAGTCGCGGGCCGAGGGATCCGTCATCCATTCTCCGTCCACGACCATCCGGTACTCGTAGAGTCCCGCGGGCAGCACGCTCTCGAGGGACCAGCGGCCGCCGCCGGACGGAAAGAGCACCGTCGAGTTCGGGTTCCACCGGTTGAAGCACCCCGCGATGCAGACCGCCTTGGCGGTCGGATGGTCGAGCTCGAAGCGGACCGGGTAGAGGTGCGCTCCGGCGGATCCTGGAGTCTTGTTTCGGTTGGGCTTCATGGCGTTGTGGGGGCTGATGGGAGGGTCTCGGTCAACGCACGGGCGGTGCCGGATCCATGCGATGACGTTACGGAATCCGGGAATCCCACCCATGGGGTGTTTCCCGCACGGCAGACCCTGAAAGGTCGGCTCCTGACACCCACGTGGGTCGCGGAATCCCCTCCGCCGGCGCCGGTCCGGGTGGGCGATGTAAGCGCCAACCCGATGCAGCCCTCCGTGCCCCTTGGAGCGGGAATGCCGGTCCGATGCCGCCCCGGAATGAAAACGGCCGGAGACGGGTCGTCTCCGGCCGAAATGGAATGGCCCCTCAGACCGGCGGGCCTGGGATCACGGGGTCAGTATGACCCGGTAGAAG
>CAIYXO010000206.1 GCA_903930165.1 uncultured Verrucomicrobiota bacterium
CAACCCGAACCTGGTGGCCGGCATCGCCGAAGCGGACCTGCGTGGTTTCCCCGGCGCCGCCGTGGAATCGGGCACCGCCCTGGCCAAGTTCTCCCCCGACGGCGAACTGCTGTGGGTCCGGTCGCTCGACACCCGCGTCTCCTACACCGACGAGGGACGCACCGCGACCTCGGGTTGGATCGGCCTCGACGGCAACGGCGGCATCGTCGTCGCAGGCCAACTGCCCTCACGGCTGGGCAGCGGGACCGCCAGCGTTCGCGGATCAGGACAGCGTTTCGACAGCTTCGAACTGGTCCGCACCAACACCGATCCGAACGACGCCTTCGACCTCTTCGTGGCGCGCCTGGCCCCGAACTACGTGCCGCTCATGCCGCAGATCTCTCTCCAACCGCTCTCCGGCACACCCACCCTCACCGACCGGGTCCTGCTCCAGGGACAGGCCACGGGAGTCCCGACGCCCACCTATCAATGGACCCTGAACGGCAGCCCGATTCCTGGCGCGACCAACCGGTTCCTCGCCATCGACCGGCTCTCCCGGACCAACCGGGGCCTGTATCGGCTGGTGGCCAGCAACTCCCTCGGCGTGGTCACCAGCGACCCGGCGGCGATCCAGCCCCAGCTCACGCCGAACATGCGCGGATGGCGCTACGTCACCAGCGTCACCAACCACCTCGGTGAACCGCAAAGCGTGGGTCTCGACAACGCCGGACGGCTCTACTTGCAGCACGGCGGCACCGCCCAGGGCCTGCGGCAGTGGCTGGAACGGTGGAATCCGGACGGCACCGTCGCCTGGCGTCTGCGGCAGTTCCCGGCCACCCCGGGACAAGGCATGAACCTGCATCGCAAGTCGCCGGTCGTGACCCCGGCCGGGGAGGTCCTCGTCTTCGGACGCACCGTCTCGGGAACCGTGGACTTCAACACGCCCAACGGCGGATTCGTCGCACGTCTCGATCCGGAAACCGGTGCGCCTCTCTGGCAACGGTCCTTCTTCTGGACCAACACCAATCCGGTCCTGCCCGTCACCCTGGCGGTCCATGGCAACGAGGTCCGCGCCCTGTTCAGCGGTCCGCTCGGATCCTTCATCCACCGCACCGCGCTCGACGGCACCGCAATGGATCCGATCGCCCTGACCGGATTGCCGGCCGGCGTCCGGTTTCCCGAGGGCCAGGATTGGAGCTCGCGGACAACCCTCGCGGCGGACGGCAGCATCGGCGTCTGGGCCGCGGGCACCGTGGCCTGGAACTTCGGCCTGACGAATCTCCCGGTGCAGAACCCGCCGGGCTACGCCCTGGCACGCTATGCGGCGGACGGCACGCCCCAGTGGCTGCGCCAGTTCACGCAGACCGGGGCCACCACCGACGTGACCAGCGCGGAGTTCGACGACGCCGGCAACCTGGTCCTCGGCTTCGACCTCCCTGGAAACGCGCCCATCGAGTACACCTTCGGAACGAACCGCTTCAACGGCTGGGGCGGTCTCGCCAAGGTCGGTCCGGACGGATCGGTGCTCTGGGCCAAGGCCTGGGGTCTCCACGTGCGCGACGCCCGCGTCTCGGCCAACGGGGACATCACCTTCACCGGCCCGATCCGGCGCGACTACCAGGCCGCCCCCAACGAGCTGCGGGTGCGCTTCGGCACCAACTACGTCGCGGCGTTCGCCCGCAACGACGTCATCGTCGCCCGTGTGGACGCCTCGGGGAACGAACGTCTCATCCGCCAGACCGGTTCCGAGAACTTCTCCACCTACGACAACGCCCGCGCCTACGCCCTGGCGGTCAACGGCAACGGCCTGGTGGCCACCGCCGGCTTCAACCTGATGCCGCAGACGGGCGGTCGTCTCGACTTCGGGGACCAGACCTACCTGGTGCCGAACCTGGTTCCGTTCAACATCGGCAATCTGTTCGGGGACCTCGGCGTCTTCTACGCGGGAGTGCTGGATCTCTCGAACGGCCCCACCGAACCGCCGGTGATCCGCTTCGCGCCACCCACGCCGGGCTCGACCGAGCTGCGGTTGGAATGGCCCGCCGGCTATGTGCTCCAACGCCTGCCGAATCTCGGTTCCAACGACTGGTCCACTCTCCAGGTGGCCTCGCCCTACACGGTGGGACTGAACGAGGCGTCCGCCGCCTTCTTCCGGGTCGTTCCGGCCCAGTAGCCACGGCCGGTCCGACGCAGGCTCCCACCGGGCCTCGATCCATCACGAGGAGCCTCAGGCGACAATGCCTGGGGCTCCGTCGCTTTTCGCCCAGCCTCGTCGACGTCCCGCCCTCGACGGAACGATGCGGAGGAATGCGTCACGCGGAGAGGCAGACGGAGAAGAGATCCACCTCACGCCGCCGTGACTTCACTACCAAGGGTGCGAAGGGAGCAGAGACGGACCTCATGCAACAACGCCAAGGCGCCCCTCCCCTCCGTGTCCTCTGTGCCTCCGTGGCGGAATCCCCCGCGCTCAAGGCACCAGGCCCAGCGCCTTCGCCGAAACCGGATCCACCGCCGCGTCCGCGCCGCGGCCCTTCCGGTTCAGCCCGAAGGGCTCGTCCCATCCCCAGACCGCCCAGCCGATGCGGCTCTCGCGCAGGACCGTGCCGAAGTCCTCGAACCACTTCGCCCGGTCCGCCGGTTTCGAGGCGATCGGATACACGCCGAACTCGCCGCAGTAGAGCGGAACGCCGTGTTCGGCCCCCCAACGGATGCCCTCGCGGAACCGTGCCCGGAGGCGCTCGAGATCCCACCGCTGTTCCCCGTACCAGCGCACCTCGTCGCGCGCCTTCGGATCCTGCCTGCCCAGGTCTTCCAGCAACGGCGCCACGGCCTCCGGACTCGAGGGATACGGGACGTCTCGCAGGATCCGGTGCGGGCCGCCGGTCCAGGTGGCACCCTGATGCGTGAAGGGGAACGGCTCGTAGGTGTGGAAAGAGTACACCACGTTCGGGTCGTCCAACGGCTTGAGCTTCCGCAGGCCGTCGATGCCGCCCCAGTTGGGACCGGAGACGATGATCGTGTGACGCGGGGCGCCGGCCCGGACGGTGCGGACGAAGCGGTCGAGCAGCGGCGGCCACTCCGCCTCCCGGTCCTTGAAGACCGGTTCGTTCACGATCTCCAGTGCCACACGTTCCGGATCGAAGCGCGACCAGCGACGCGAAGCCGCCGCCCAGAACCGGTCGAACGCATCCCGCCACGCCGGCGAATTCTCCAGGGCGTCGTGGTCCTCGTTGTGCAGGTCGATCACCACGCCGAGGTCGGCGCGGAGGAACCGCTCCACCGCCGCGTCCACCGCCGCCATCCGCTCCTCGCGGAACGCTCCCGTCGCAGGATCCATCACCTGCTTCGGCGCGACGCACAGCCGGACGTGCCTCAGGCCGACCGATCGCATGCGGACCATCTCGGAATCCGGGATGTAGTCGGCGAAGTGCCCGGCCGATTCGGACCTCGGGAACCGGAACCACAGGCAGACGTTGGCTCCGCGCGACAGGCGGTCCAGCAGCGGCTGCGGCACCGACGAGGCGGCCTCCATGGTGACGGCGCCCGACAGGACACCGACGGCGAGTCCGGCCAGGAGGCCGAGGAGTGGGGAGTTTCCCTTCATGGCAGGTTTCAGCCCGATGTCAGAGGCGCGCCACGAGCAGCTGTTGCTGGAACACCAACTCCTTCGGCAGGTGGGTGTAGAGCTTCATGAACAGCTCGTCGGTGGAGAGCAGGTCGCGACGCCATTCGTCCGGATCCATGCGCTGCAGCTTCTCGAAGGTCTCCCGGTCGAAGCCTTCCAAGCCCTCGGTGTCGAAGTCCTCGAAACGCGGAACCCATCCCAGCGACGACTCCACCGCGCCGACCCTTCCGTCACAACGGTCGAGCACCCACTTCAGCACCCGCATGTTCTCGCCGAATCCGGGCCAGAGGAAACGCCCTTCGGAGTCCTTCCGGAACCAGTTCACGTGGAAGATCCGGGGCGGCTCCGCGAGCCGCTTCCGCATGTCCAGCCAATGGCGGAAATACCGGCCCATGTTGTACCCGCAGAAGGGCAGCATCGCCATCGGGTCGCGTCGGACCTGTCCGACCGTGCCCGCCGCGGCCGCCGTCATCTCGCTGCCCATGGTCGCGCCGAGGAACACGCCGTGGCTCCAGTTGAAGGCCTCGAACACCAGCGGCACCGTGCCGGCCCGGCGGCCGCCGAAGATGATCGCGTCGATGGGCACGCCCTGAGGATCGAGCGCCTCCGGCGCGAAGGCCGGGTTGTTCGCGGCCGGCGCGGTGAAGCGCGAGTTCGGATGCGCCGCCTTTTCCTTCGACGCCGGGGTCCAGGGACGTCCCTGCCAATCGAGGCACTCCGCGGGTGCCGGATCGTCATGGCCCTCCCACCAGACCGTTCCGTCCGGCTTCAGCGCCACGTTCGTGTAGATCGTGTCCCGCGCGATGGTGGCCATCGCGTTGGGATTGGTCTTCGCGTTGGTTCCGGGCGCCACGCCGAAATACCCGGCCTCCGGATTGATCGCCCACAGCCTCCCGTCCGGCCCGGGCTGCATCCAGGCGATGTCGTCGCCCACGGTCCAGATCTTCCATCCGGCGAAGCGGGCCGGCGGGATGAGCATCGCGAAGTTGGTCTTCCCACAGGCGCTCGGGAACGCGGCGGCCACGTAGGACTTCCGGCCGTCGGGCGACTCCACCCCCAGGATCAGCATGTGCTCCGCCAGCCAGCCCTGGCGCCGGCCGAGGTACGAACCGATCCGCAGCGCGAGGCACTTCTTCCCGAGCAGCACGTTCCCGCCGTAGCCGGACCCCACGGAGACGATCTCGTTGTCCTGCGGGAAGTGGCAGATCAGGCGGCGGTCCGGATGGCAGTCCAACAGGCAGTGGAGACCCCGGTTGAAGTCGTCGGCATCCCCGAGGTGCTCCAGGGCCACCCGGCCCATCCGCGTCATGATGCGCATGTTGAGCACCACGTAGATCGAGTCCGTCACCTCGATGCCGACCTTCGCCAACGGCGATCCGGGAGGCCCCATCAGGTACGGGATCGCATACAGGGTGCGCCCCTGCATCCCGCCCCGGGCGAGCGCATGGAGCCGCGCCCGCATGGCCTTGGGATCCGCCCAGTTGTTGGTGGGACCGGCGTCCTCCGCCATCTCGGTGCAGATGAAGGTGCTCTGCTCGACGCGGGCGACGTCGTTGGGGTTGGACCGGTGGTAGTGGCAGCCCGGGAGCTTCTCCTGGTTCAACGGCAGGAGGACTCCCTGCCGGACCGCCTCCGCGTAGAGGAAGTCCCTTTCGCCCTCGGAGCCGTCGCACCAGAAGACGGCGTCCGGCGTCGTGAGATCCGCCATCGCGCGGACATACGCCGCGGCGTGGGGATTGGTGAAGGGCTGGGTTCCGAATTCCGACGTCGAGCTCGTGCTCATGACCGCAGCCTAGGACGGACACGCCCCGATGCCGCGCACAATTTGGCCGAATGGCCGCAAGCCTTGCCCGACGGCGACGGAGGCCCATTCAGCCCAGGCGGAAGGAACCGGCACGCCAAGCCGCGACGCCGCGGAGTGCGCCGAGAAACTTCAAGGGCGCGGAGACCCCGGCTTCAGCCGGTCGG
>CAIYXO010000207.1 GCA_903930165.1 uncultured Verrucomicrobiota bacterium
AGTCCCGACGCTGGATCGAGGAAGCCCAGGACGGGATCTCTCCGGGAACCAGATTGGTGTCCGAGGACGAGACCAACCGGCCGTCGAGGTCGATCCAGCTCAAGGTCTGGCCACGGGTGCGGAGACGGCAGAACGCGGTCGCCAGGCTCTGGAAACTCCTGGCCGTGGGGCCGTTTGTGTTGCCCGAGGTCGCCACCACCTCCAAAGCCCGTTCGGTCTCTTCGGCGTAGGCCTCCAACTGGCTCCGGGAGACGTCCCGCCAGGTTCGGACGATCTCCTGCAGGGCCGCGAGATCCCGGTGGTAGGACCGGTAGATCTGGAAACCGCAGAGGAAACCCAAGGGCACGCAGGACACCAGGGAGACCAACAACACCAGTCGCAGGATCGAGGGTCGGCTGGATGCGGAGTTCATCGATGGGGTTTCTTTCCGGTGTGACGGGAGGCTAACCGGCTTCGGGACGGGTTCCGAGAGGAAGTATCGCCCGCTGGAGATTCCCCGCCGTAACCCGCTCTGCCATCGCCGAGTCATTGGCCTGCGCGCCCATGAAAACCTTCCTGACCTTCCCCCGGATCGCCGCCTTCGCGCTGGTCCTCCCCGGACTGGCCGCCGCCACCCCGAACTGGCCCTCCTGGCGCGGCCCGCTCTTCAACGGGGTCGCTCCCGACGCCCAGCCTCCCGTCACTTGGTCGGAGTCGACCAACGTGGGCTGGAAGGTGTCCGTCCCCGGTCGCGGCTCCTCCACCCCGGTCGTCTGGGGTGACCAGGTGTTTCTCCTCACCGCCGTCGCCGACACCTCCGCCGAAGCCCCGGCCAAGTCCAACGACAATCCGCCACCCACGCCGCCTCCGGCCGAACCCGGCGGCAATGGCGAAGGCCGCCCACGTCGTCGCGGCCCTGGTGGACCTGGCGGTCCCGGCGGTCCCGGCGGCGGCATGGTCGATCGCCCGACTTCCGCCCAGAAGTTCACCGTGCTGTCCTACGACCGGACCACCGGCCGCAAGCGCTGGGAACAGGTGGCTCGCGTCCAGGTGCCGCATGAGGGCCACCACAAGGACCACGGATTCGCCTCCGCCTCCCCGGTCACCGACGGCACCCATCTCATCGTCTCCTTCGGCTCGTTCGGCCTCTACGGCTACGACATGGAGGGGAAGAAGCTGTGGGAGAAGGACCTTGGCGACATGCGCACCCGCAACAGCTTCGGCGAGGGCAGCTCCCCGACGCTCGACGGCAACACGGTCGTGGTGCTGTGGGACCACGAGGGTGACGACTTCATCGCCGCCTTCGACAAGCGCGACGGACGGGAACTCTGGCGCCAGAGGCGGGACGAACCCACCGGCTGGTGCACCCCGCTGATCGTGACACACGGCGGGAAGAAGCAGGTGGTCGTCAACGGCACCAATCGGGCCCGGGGCTACGACCTCGCCACCGGCGAGCCGCTTTGGGAAGTCGCCGGCCAGACGGTGAACGCCATCCCCTCGGCCGTGGCGGACGCGGAGAAGGTCTACCTCATGAGCGGCTACCGCGGGTCGAGCCTCCAGGCGATCCGGCTGGGTCGCACGGGCGACCTCACGGGCACCGACGCCCTCGTCTGGACCCACGCCAAGAGCACCCCGTACGTGCCGTCTCCGCTGCTGTACGGCGACACCCTGTACTTCTGGTCCGGCAACACCGCGATGCTCTCCGCCTTCGACACCGGCTCGGGCAAGGCGCGCTTCGAGGCGGAACGGATCAACGGCCTGAACGGCGTGTACGCTTCCCCCATCGGGGCCGCCGATCGCGTGTACCTCGTGGGACGCGACGGCACCACGGTCGTCGCCAAGCGCGGTCCCGCGCTGGAGATCCTCGCCTCGAACCGCCTCGACGACGGCTTCGACGCCTCCCCCGCAGCGGTCGGCAAGCAGTTGTTCCTGCGCGGACGCGAAAGCCTGTATTGCATCGCCGAGAAGTAGTCCGCCGTTCGGCCCTCCCTGGCCCGCCCGCGTCGGAGTCCTTTCCAACCGACGCGGGCGGG
>CAIYXO010000208.1 GCA_903930165.1 uncultured Verrucomicrobiota bacterium
ACGGGACGCCTTGGCGAGCACGGTGTCCCCGTTTCGGAGCAGGCCACGCACTGCAGGAAGAGCGGAGTCGACATCCGGGAACGAAAGCCGCGTCGTGGTGCCGACCGCCGCCTCCCGAGTCAGGTCCGAATGGCGTCCAATGGCGACGAGCACGTCGAGTCCCAGCCTTCCGGCGGCGGCTCCGACCTCCCGGTGCGCCTCCCCGGCATGCGAGCCCAATTCCGCCATGTCCCCGAGGATCGCCACACGGCGTCCGGCGCATGGGAGGTCGGAGAGCGTCTGCAGCGCGGCCAACATCGAATCGGCGTTCGCGTTGTAGGTGTCGTCGAGCAGCCGAACCCCGGCGTGCTCGGTCCATTGGAGCCTTTGCTTGGCGCCACGGAACGCGGCGAGGGCGCGGCGTGCCGGTTCCGGTTCGGCGCCCATGGCGGCCGCAGCCGCGAGCGCGACGGCCGCATTGGCCACCATGTGACGGCCGGGCACCCCCAACTCGAATTCCAGGCACCACTCCGGATGCGGGGCCGTCAGCTGGAATGACGTGCTTTCCCACCGCGTGGCGGTGAGGCGGACCCTCCAGTCGTTCCCGGCGCCGAAGCCCGCGCGGATCACCCGGGCCCGGGTCCCTGCCGCCAGGACATCGGCGGCAGGCATGTCGCCGCCCAAGACAAGGACTCCTTCCGCAGACAGGCCGCGTCCCAGCGCGGACTCCTCCTCGATGACGCCTCCGAGGTCGCCGAAGTGTTCCAGATGCTCCCGCCCGATGCTCGGAACCAGGCCGACATCCGGGCAGATCATCCCGACCAGGGGCGCCAGCTCTCCGGGATGGTTCGTTCCTGCCTCCAGGACGGCGGCCTCGTGGCCTGCGTCGATCCGAAGCAGGCTCAGCGGCACGCCGACGTCGTTGTTGAAGCTGGCCTCGGATCGCAGTGTCCGGAACCGGGTCGCGAGGATGTCCGCCAGCATCTCCTTCGTGCTGGTCTTGCCGTTCGAACCGCAGACGCATGCGGTCCGGATGTTCCTCTGGCGGCGGTAAGCGGACGCCAGTCTCCCCAGCGCGGCACGGGTGTCTTCCACGACAATGACCGCCGGACCTGCGGGGACCCGGTCTTCCGAGCCATGGCGGACCACAACCGCCGACACCCCCCGCGCCACGACCTCCTGCAGGAAGTCATGGGCGTCGAAGCGCTCCCCCTTCAGGGCGAAGAACAGGTCCCCGGCCCGGGCCGAGCGCGAGTCGGTTTCCACACGGGAAACCGAGGCGGCGGAACCCATGCTGACAGCCCTTCCGCCGATGGCCCCGATGCAGGTCTGGAGGGTAAGCGGTTCCATGGCGTCAGTTCAGGCTGAAGCTGGCATGGACGATGGCGGTGACCGTCTTCGAGCGGCTGGACGTGTCGTTGTAGCCGTCGCCGGAAGTGATCGTGGAATGGAGGGGGGTGACCTGGAACACACCCATCCGGGCGGAGCGAAGCCGCGAGATTCCGCGTCCACCCTGCGATGCGATCTGCTCCGCCCTGCGGCGCGCGTCCGCCGCCGCGTCGGCGAGCATCTCGACCTTGGCTTCCCCCGCCTTGGTCCAGATGAACTCGGGGGAGAAGGTCGTGAACTCGATGCCTTGGCGCACGAGGTCCCCGGTGTCCGCATCCATCGACAGCACCGCGTCGATCTGCGGCACGCGAAGCTCCAAGGTCCTGCTCAGGCGGAAACCCGTGTTCGCCGTGACCAGGTCCCCGCCCCGCTCGATGCGGGAGGTTGTCCGCTGGATCACGATCGGCAGGAGGCTCGCGTTGGTCAGTCCATGTTTGCGGAGAAAGGCGCCCAAGGCCT
>CAIYXO010000209.1 GCA_903930165.1 uncultured Verrucomicrobiota bacterium
CCCGGCTCCACAAAGAGCCGGGCCGTTCCGCTTTCCCCTTCTCCGTTCAACCCTTCTCCGCTCCCCCTTTCCACCCATGACCCGCCGTCAATTCCTTCAAGGCACCGCACTCGCCGCCACCGGTCTCGCAGCCGGTTGCTCGTACTTCGGCAAGACGGACCAACGGAGCTTCAAGATCAGCCTCGCCGAGTGGTCCTACCACAAGGCCCTGTTCGGGAAGAAGATGACCCACATGGATTTCCCGGTGGTGGCGCGACGGACCCACGACATCGACGGAATCGAATTGGTGAACCAGTTCTTCAAGGACCAGGTCGGCGACCAGGGTTACATGAAGGAGTTCCTGAACCGCAGCCAAGGCGAGGGCGTTCGGAATGTCCTGATCATGTGCGACGGCGAAGGAGCCCTGGGGGATCCCGATCCGGCGAAGCGGCGCCAGGCCGTCCAGAACCACCACAAGTGGGCGGATGCGGCGAAGTTCCTCGGATGCCATTCGATCCGGGTCAACGCGGAGACCCACGACACCGGCTCCTTCGAGGAACAGCAGAAGCGCGCCGCGGACGGCCTGGCCGCCCTTTCCGACTACTGCGCAGGACTGCGCCTCAACTGCATCGTCGAGAACCACGGACACCTCAGCTCCAACGGCAAATGGCTCGCCGGCGTCATGCGTCTCGTCGACAAGAAGAACTGCGGAACGCTCCCGGACTTCGGGAACTTCAACATCCGCCCCGGCGAGGTCTACGACCGCTACCTCGGCGTCCAGGAGATGATGCCCTTCGCCAAGGCTGTGAGCGCGAAATCCTACGACTTCGACACCAACGGCCTCTGCGTCGAGACCGACTACCGCAAGATGATGAAGATCGTCCTCGATGCCGGATATCGCGGCTGGGTCGGAATCGAATACGAAGGAGGGCGCTACCCCGAGAAGGACGGCATCGACGCCACCAGAGACCTCCTCATCCGGCTGCGGATCGAGGGGGTTTGAGGGACTTTTGTCCATAGTCCGTGGTCCGTGGTCCGTGGTCCGTGGCTGGAGTTGCAGCCAAATGCTTCGCCCTATCCGGCGGCCGGAATTGGAGCGGTCCACCGGGGCGAGACCGATCGGTACTTGCCGGCAGCCGGCGGTCTCCACGGACAAGGGACGCCTGACCACGGGCGAAGTGATCACCTCGGATGGAGGCTGAACCACAGCTGTCCCGACGCGCTCCCCTTCCCCTCGAGGTCGACGTTGTAGCGCAGTTCGTACTGCATCGCCGGGACGGCATCGGCCAGTTCCAGCCGGATCGTCCGACCGTCCGGAAGCAGCGAGGCTTTCGTGACCGCGACGTCGTCCCGGCCGTTGCGTGACGGCTCGGCGACCGACCAGTCCTTCGATCCGTACTCCTCGGAGTAGCGGTAGTTCCAGCGCTTCACCGCATAGCTGCCCGGATCCGCCGCGGTGGTGTGTTCCAAGGGCACAGAAAAACGGAATTCCAGGGCCTTGCCGTCCTGCCTCCAGCCGACCGGGACCTTCACGGGCTTGCCCGTGAACCGCACACGCTGCAGCGCACCGTCCTTCACCGCGCTGGTCTGCCAACCGGTGCTCCCGGCGACGTACAGGGCGCCGTCGGAAGCCCGGAAGGTCGCGCGGTTCGGCCCGCTCAGGAACTTCGTCGGCAACGGCACCACCGCCCCTTGCGGCACGGGACCGGAGGTGTCCCGGAGGACCAGCATCATGCCGCAGCGCCCCCATTGGAGATGGAGCATCTGTCCGCCGAGCGGTCCCCATTGTCCGTCGGGAACCCAGGCCTGGGAGCCGCTGGAGTTGTCGACCGCGTGCGGGATCCAGCAAAGCGGCCAATCGCGGCCGAGGCCGTTGGCGATCTCCTTCCGCGGGCCGCCATAGCCGTACCAGCCGCCCTCGCGGATCTCGGCGATCTCGCTGGAGGGAGTCCAGGTGCCCTGCTGCGGGGCCACCGTCCGGATCGTGCCGTCCGGCGAGACGCCCATGCCGTTCGGATTCCGGAATCCCGAGGCGAGGAGCTCGGCGACCCGCCCATCCGCGGAAACCCGGTGGAGGCCCTTGGGGTCGACGTAGTAGAAGCGCCCTGCGGAATCGGCTTCCAGGCAGGTGACGTAGTCGTGGCCGCCGGTGGAGGTCTCGATGCCGTCGTGGAACGACTCGTAGGAATCCGCGACGCCGTCGCCGTTGCGGTCCTTCAGGCGGGTGATGCGGTCGCGCCCCAGGACGAAGACTTCGCCGTCCCGGACCTTGAGTCCCAACGGCTGGTAGAGGCCCGATGCGAACCGATGCCAGCGGAGGTTCTGCAGCGCGGCATCCACGCCGGTGACCCGCCAGACATCCCCATGGATGGTGCTCACATAACCCGCGCCGTCCGGTGCGAAGTCCACGCCGGAGGCGAACAGCAGGGCGCGTTGCGGGTTGTCGTAGGGCAGCGTCAACGTGTCGACCGCGAGGAAGTCGGTGTCCGCCCCGCGGACACCCCGGGTCGTGAGTTCCGGTTCGTTGCTCTTCTCGGCCCGGAGGTCCGGCTGGGCACCTGGAGCGGCCTTCTTCACGAACTCCTGGAACGACGACCAGAGCGCGACGTCGCCGCGCCAGAGGTAGGTCGAGAAGACGACAGTGGTTCCGGAAGGCTCGAGGGTGATCTCGGTTCGGCCGCCAACGTCGTCGACCATGGCCTTCAGGTGGACGACCTGAACCCCGGTGATGCCGAATCCGTAGCGGAGCGGACCCAGGTCGTTGTAACCCAGTTCGATCTGGGAGAGCGCCTCCCTCCGGCTCACCGCGCCGGTCTTGGCGTC
>CAIYXO010000210.1 GCA_903930165.1 uncultured Verrucomicrobiota bacterium
CGGACCGGACCGGCGAACCGGAACTCGACCCGGAAAACGCCATCAGGCCGAGGTCCGGCCTCGAACTGATGGTCGGAGCCGTGGAATGCGAGAAGCCGCGCCGAGGTGTTCTTCAACCCGATGCCGGACGACGCCTCCGGGCTGCCGCTTCCTTCCAAGCCGGCGGGACAGGAGTTCTCCATCGCGACCACTACCCGGCCGGCCGATGAGGAGATGCGCAGGGTTACGGAACCGGGCCCTTCCATCCGCTCGATGCCGTGCCGCAACGCGTTCTCGAGCAGGGGCTGCAGGATCAGGGTCGGCACCGGCACGTCGAGGAGGCCTTCCTCGACCTCCTCGTGGAACCGGAACCGGTCCGCGAACCGGATGCGCTGGATTCCGACGTAGAGGTGGAGGAGGCGCAGCTCCTCGCGCAGCGGGATGCCCGTCGCGGCGCCCTCCCTCAGGCTCATGCGGAGGAGCTCCGAGAGGTTGAGCAGCATCTCATTCGCCCCGTCGGGGTCCCGTTTGATCAGGACGGAGATCGAATTCAGGGTGTTGAAGAGGAAGTGGGGCTGGAGCTGGGCACGGAGGCCGGCGAGACGGGCCTCGTTCAGATGACCCTGGAGGACCTCCGCCTGGCGTTCCCGCTCACGTTCCCTGGCCCGGATCCTGAAGATCTCTGCGACCGCGATCACCATCCAGTAGATCGGCAGGTTCATCTGGGCTTTCACCACGGACATTCGCCGGGTCGGCCGGGGCAGCCCGGTCACCGTCGAGATCTCGAAGAGCGGTTTCCGGCTCATTCCGTTCGTCGGACCGGAAAGCGCGGCGGATGGCAACACCGTCGGAAACCGCCCGCGGAAGGATTTCTCGGCGACCTCCATGACACCCTGGGAAGCGACTTCGGACAACGTCACGAAGACGACGCTCGAAACCAGGTGCACCCCGATCCACGACCACAGCCGCGGCCGATTGGCGGGGAACCGGCGGACAACCCAGATCGCAAGGGGCGACAGCGCCGCGTACGGGCCCCAGAGGAAGCTGGCCATGAGATAGGCCAGCCAGCCGTCCACCACCCCGATCAGGTGGAGCGTGGTCCCGGTGACGAGGATCAGGGTTCCCCACAGCAGCCAAGCAAGGCAGCAGAAGGCCAGGAACGACAGGCCGTATGGGGCCTGCTGATGTTCACCACCTTGGTTCTCCGCCACGATCATCCCCCGGCATTGTCAGCCGTCATGCGAGGGCCCACGCAATCCGGGTCTCTTCGGGAGCACCAGTTTTTCGGAGCCGCGCTTCGCCGCCCCGAAGGACGGCTTCGTCCCACGTCACGACGCTTCGTCACGGACTGATCGCGCCCGGTCCGGTGAATCCGCGATCATGGAGTGTTCCAGGTCCATGACCCGGCCCCAGCACGTGCGCGTCCGGTGCCGGGTGTCATCCCGGCTTTCTCCGGATTCGTCCCGTGTTGCGGCGCTTGGTCACCGTGGGCCGGACTCGAGCGGGGAGGCCACCGATCTTCGCGGCATGCGGCACTCGAAGAACATCCTGCTGGCAGTGCTGGTACTGGCATCCGGATGCACCCTCATCCCGCGATACCAGAGACCGGAGGCTCCCGTGCGCGCCACCTTTGCCACGGACCTTTCCGGAACCAACGCCGGCTCCGCGGTCCTCCCGACTTGGGAGGATTTCTTCACCGATCCCCGTCATCGGCGGTTGATCCGGATCGCGATCACGAACAACAGGGATCTCCGGTCCGCCACCC
>CAIYXO010000211.1 GCA_903930165.1 uncultured Verrucomicrobiota bacterium
AACGAAGCCGACGATGCCGCCGTTGGACGCCGTCTCCTCCAGCAGAACCCAGGCGGTCAGGGTGAGGTGGTTGGTCGGCAACACCGGCCGGGCGGTCTGGATGTCCGGGGCGGCGAGGAGCCAGTCGTTGAACCCATCGAAACGGAGTCCCAGGACCGGACCGGTGTTGGTCAGCACCGGTGCGCCCTGCACCGTCGCCTCCAGACGGTGGGTGAGGTCTGGCCACTTGCCGTTCTCGATCGGGTGCGCACCCGTCGCGAAATGGAACAGCAACAGGTTCTCCACCTTGTCAGGATGCGCCGCGACACGGACCGAAAGCATCCCGATCGCACAGGATGCCAACAGCAGACGGAGCAGAATCAACCTCATGTGGAGGATTTTAGACCGGGACATGGCCCGACTGGAAGCGTCCGGTGCCGGCAACGGGAAACTTCGGGGTGAACCGCGGGTGACGCCTCGGCGTCGAGCCTACTTCCGCGCCGGCGCGTTGGTGTCCAACGAACGGCGGGCGAGCGCGGACTGGAGGTAGGTGTCCTTCGGGGCGAGCACCCAGGCGGAAAGCCACAGGTCGCCGAGGAACTGGCCCGACTTCAGCAATTGCTCTTCCAACATCCGACGCCCTTCGGCGGCCTGCGGGCCGTCGGCCTTGAGATGCCCCGCCTTCTCGGCCTCATACAAGGGCACCACCAACTGGAACTGCTCCCGGATGAAGCCGAGCGCCACCGGGAACGCGGAGCTGGAAACGGCGTTGGTGCCGCCGCTGAAGAGCGATCGGGCCGGACGGACACGGGCCAACAGGGCCTGGCGGTCGAAACCGGCGTTCCGCATGAACCCGCCGTCGATCCACGAGTGGAAGGTGCGGTTGGTGGTGTAGCCCGCGGGATTTGCGCCGACCCAGCCGTTGTAATGCCGGGTCGTATGGAGCGGTTGCGCGGCGTCGCCGGCGTAGTGGCCCAGGGTGCCCATCACCGAGACGATGTTCTGGCGGGTGTTGTCGACCTCCGACGGAGTGCCGCCGTGCTGTTCGAAGGCCCGCAGTGTGGAGAACCCGGACTTCAGGCGGCCGTATTCCTCCGCGAGCTTCCAAGGGAGGAATCCCGGCATCCAACGCACCCGGACCGGATCCGAGGGCGAGGCGATCGGCGGGAAGCGTGAAGGGTCCTTGGCCCGGGCCGTCGCAAACTGGGCGAGGAACTCGTCCCGGAACCCGGGCAACGCATCCAAGGTGAGGCCGACCGGTTCAAGGTCCTCGATGTCGAAGAAGTGGTCGGGCTCGTTCACATGACGGAAGGCGCCCTCGTTGGAGTTCCGCCAGCGGTCGGGCTCGCCCGAGAGGAAGGCGATGCGTTCCGCCGCCTCGGGGGTGCGGACGAACTCGGGGAACGACGCGGGGAGCGAGCGCAGCGCCAGTTCGTTGACGAAGCGGTGGAGCTCGTAGTCCCACGCCGCCACCCGACAAAGGGCGGTCATTCCGACCACCCAACCGATCCAATGGAGCCTCAAGCGCATGACGCCAGTTTCCTCCCGGAACCCGGGCTGCCAAGCCCCGAAGCTTCCCGATGACGAATCCTTCTCGTGCACGACGTAGGAGACGAGGTCACGAGTCTCTGACCAAACCCCAGACACCCAGTCCTCTCCGGCACCTGGGACCGGAAGGTTTGAGCCTCCTCACGTCGTCTCCTACACGTGCAAGCCGTAGGAGACGAGGTCACAGATCGG
>CAIYXO010000212.1 GCA_903930165.1 uncultured Verrucomicrobiota bacterium
GAGCCTGTGGATGAACAGGCCCTTGGCGAAGGCCCCGCCCTGGTTCCGGTCGGGCTCGATCACGAAGGGGACGTTGGGGGCGAGGACGACGCGGTGTTCCGGGGTGAGAACGCCGGTCCGGAAGGTGATGGACGAGATGTGTCCCTCCCCGGTGGCCCGCAGGCTCAGGATGAAGCGCAGGGACCCCGGCTCGAGGCCGGACTGGTCGGGATGGGGGACGATGGACGGGTTGAAGAGGGCCGCCGACTCGATGGCGTACTCGTTTGTGAAGTAGGCCCCGATGAGAAGCTGACGGCCCGTGGACGGGGCGGCCCCCGGGGGCAGGTGGATGCTCACCTGGTCGAAGCGGTGCCGGAAGGTCACCTCGACGTCGCGGTGCCGGTCGGCGAAGCCGCCGAGCACGCGTCGCAGCGACCGGGTCGCCTCCTCCTCGGTCATCGCCATGACCCGCGCGACGATGCGCCGCGAGATCTCGTCGCTGGACGGCCGGAAGGGGCGTGTGAGGACGCGGGAGCGGTCGGGAAGGAGGGTGGGGCCGATGCGCCGGGCCTGGAGCGCGGTGGGAGGGGTCGACGTCATGGTTGCGGGTGGTTGGACGTGGGCCATCCGACGGCCGGTTCCCGGAAGCTGGTCAGGGAGTTCCGGAGCGCCTGCATCTCGGCGAGTGCGGTCAGGAAGGCCAGGGTGGATTCCGCCCCCTGGTTCTGGCTCAGGCGGTCCATGTGCAACCCGTCGCGGCAGCCACCGGTCGTTGCGTCGTAGACGGCGAGCCCGAGGTCGTTGCGGCCGAGGAACCATTCGAAGGCGCGCCTCGCCTCGCCGAGCCAGAACGGGTCGGGCCTGGTGTGGTAGGCGGCGATGCACGCCGAGACCGTGACCTGGGCCTCGATCGGCTGCTGGTCGAACTGCGCGCGCTCGCCGCCCCGGCGGAAGAAGCCGTTCGAGCCGACGGGCCGGAACGCGCCGGATTCCGATGTCTGCACGCCGACCAGCCATTTCAGCGTGCTGAGTCCGAGTTCCACCATCGGCTCGTTGCCGAGGCTGCGTCCGCTCAGGATCAGGGAATGGGGCAGGCGGGCGTTGGCGTAGGAGACCTTCTCCTCGAACCAGGGCCACTCCCCCGAGGCGGCGTCCGCGTGGCGCTGGAGGAGGCGGTCGGTAAGGATGTCCCGGATCCGTCCCGCCCTGCGGTCGCCCTCGAACCGCCTCAGGTACTCGTCGATGCCGATGAGCGTGGAGGCCCAGGCCCGCGGCGAAGTGAACCCGGCGGCCACGGGGAGCGCCCGCTCGAAGAGCTCGCCGGCGAGCATCCGGAAGCTGTCGTGCCCGGCCTCCGACACACAGAGCCCGAGCGCCCAGAGCGCATGGCCATGGCAGTCCTCCGACCCGACCTCCTCGAGCCAGTTGCGTCCGAACCCCATGAAGTTGCGGAACCGTTCCCGCCGCCTGTCGAAGGCGTGGTTGAGGAAGGCCATGTAGGTCGCGAGATGCGCGTCCAGCGGACCCGAACGGTGGCCGAGCCTCCTCAGCATCAGTGCGAGGACCAGCGCGCGCGAGTTGTCGTCCGTGCAGTATCCTTCCGAGAAGTTCGGCACCGTGAAGCTCGCGTGCTGGAAGATCCCGGTCGAGTCGCCCATCCGGAACAGGTGGTCCAGCTTCAGCTCCGGAAGCTGGCCCGGCGTCTCGTCGAGGGTGCGGATCGGGGAGAAGCGGCGGCCGACGAAGCTGTGGTCCTGCCGCGCCTGCTCGAACGAGCGCACATAGTGTTGTGCCGCCCGGCTCCAGACCATCTCACGGCCCAGCAGGTAGGCGTTCTTCCGCATGGAGTGCCGCATGGCGTCCTCCCGCAGGAGGTCGCGGACCGCCGACGCGATGGCCGGCGCGTCGCGGAAAGGCACCAGGCGTCCGCGGTCGCCCGCCAGCAGTTCCATCGCATGCCAATACGGCGTCGAGACGACCGCGTTCCCTGCGCCGAAGGCGTAGGCGAGCGTGCCCGAGGTGATCTGGGCCTCCGTGAGGTACGGTGTGAGGTAGATGTCCGCCGCCCCGATGAAGCGCATCAGTTCCTCCAGTTCGACGAACCGGTTGAAGAACACCACGTGCCGCTGCACCCCGAGGTCCTTGGCCAGCCGCGCGAGGTCCAGACGGTAGGCCTCGCCCTCGTTGCGCAGCAGGTTCGGATGGGTCTGGCCGAGGACGATGTACACAACCCCGGGGAATTCCTGGACGATCTCCGGCAGGGCCCTGAGGGCGAACTCGATTCCCTTGTTGGGAGACAACAGGCCGAAGGTCAGCAGCACCTGGCGCCCGACGACCCCGAACTCGTCCTTGAAGAAGTTCGGGTCGGCGAAGGGCGTCTCCGGGATCCCGTGCGCGATCAGGTCGACCATCGACGCCGGCGCGCCGTACACCTCCCGCAGGAACTCGGCGCCCTTCTCGGTCATCACCACCAGCCGTGTCGACAGCCGGATCAGCTCCCGCATCACCCGCCTCTGGTCCGGGTTCGGATCCTTCAGGACCGTGTGCAGCGTGGTGACGATCGGCATCTGCAGCTCCCGCAGCAGGGCCAGGAGATGGCTGCCCGCCGGCCCGCCGTAGATGCCGAACTCATGCTGCACGCACACGACGTCCACGTCGGTGATGTTCAGGAAGTCCGCGGCGCGGAGGTACGACGGGAGGTCCTGTTCCGCGATCTCGAACCGGACCTCCGGCGGATAGTCGTAGCCGCCGGACTGGTCGTTCACCGGGACGACCGGGCACTGCACCCCGGGATTCTCCCTCGCCACCGCGCATCGCAGGTCGGTGGTGAAGGTCGCCAGGCCGCATTTCCTCGGCAGGTAGTCGCCGAGGAACGCGATCCGCCGGATCGAGCTGGGTCGGTTCACCGGTGGGGGTGGGGATGCCCTGTTGGATTCTGCATCGGAGTCGGCACGCTGCCCGACGACCTCGGTTCGCCTGGGCTCATCCGTCGCTCCTCAGACGCCAGGTGGCCACCACGCCACCGACCAGCAGGACCACTCCTCCGGCCGAGATCCAGACCGCCTTGTCGGTCCGCGCGCCGTTCAGGAAGCGGGAGACCTCCGAGCTGAGGGAATCCATCGCGGCGACGCCGAATGTGACGAGGAGGATCCCTCCGGCGAAGAGGGCCGAAGACAGGGCTTTGTTCATGGGGCATCGGATTCAGCGACCTGGATTCGTCCTGGAGCCAGACGATGGCTTCGGGTCCTAACCGCGTTTCCGGCCGGAGATGAACTCCACCAAGATCATCACCACGGCCACGACGAGAAGGATGTGGATGAAGCCGCCCACGGTGTAGGCGCTGACCAGGCCGAGCAGCCAGAGGACGACCAGGATGATGGCGATTGTGCGGAGCATCGGGGATTCGGGGAGTGGTTTGCGGAAATGCTGCTGGGAGTGTGCAGGACGGGTTTCGATCGGAGGTTATGGCGTCTCGGAAGTCGGGTCCGTGGGGTAGCCCGGGTGGAGCCACTTGGGGTCCGCTTCCTTCGGTTCCCCCGTCGACGGGGCGGGCGATACGCCGGGCGCCGGGCCGCACTCCCATCCGATTGTAGTCCCGCCGTCCTGCTTGCGCGGGGTCCAGTAGGCCGGTTCCTCGGTCGCTGCCGCTGCGGCTTCGTCGTGCTTGGGATCGGTTGGGGTCATGGGGATGTCCGTGTCGGCAACACCTGCGATCCTTCGGTGTTCAGGGTCGGCGGCCCATACGGTGAAACCCGAACCTCCCGCCGCTTTCGTGTCCGGGGGACTCGGGACATCGGCGTTCCGCCTTCCGCGGCCGGACGTCGGTTTGGCCGGGACGGCCTGCCGGGAAGGGGATTACAGCGCCTGACGGCACTCGCTACTCGCCTACTTGGCGGCCGCAGTCTGGTTCTCGGGCGTCCGCTGGATGTCAGCGAGCGTGAGCTTCACGAAGAGCTTGGACTCGTCGTAGCAGACGCGGTCGATCTGGCCGGGAGCGATGTGGATCTCCTTGCCGGAGTACCATCGACCCGTTTCGACCACGACGTTGCGGATGACCCAGGTCCGGATGTCCACCATGAACCCGCTGACCGAACCGATCGCCCCGTCGGACGCCTCGATCTTGTATCCGATGATCGCCTTGGTGCTGCGGAGATGCGCGTCGTCACGCTGGTTGTGGCCGTGGTGCTTGGCCGAGGTGCCGGGCGGGCCCTGTTCCGGTGTGGGTTGGGTCTCCCAGTAGAAGGGAAAGCCGTAGTAGTTGTGATAGTCCTCCTCGTGCTGACGGGAGACGGGGCGGTGTGTCGTGATGGACGGGCTGTCCTCGATCCGCTTCCGGGACAGGTTCACGTGAAGGACCTTCGCCGCGGCGTCGAGCCGTCCGAACGCCCGCGGCGAAAGCAGGACCTGGCGGTCGCTGAGCCAGGTGCCGGTTTCGGCGACGACGTACCGGATCAACCACGACTTGTCGTCGAAGTAGAAGTCCTTGACCTCGCCGATCTCGCCGTCGGTGGCGGCCAGCTTGTGTCCGTAAAGTTCCTGGGAGTTGTGTAACATGATGCGCCTTTCGTTGGCGGGTCCTCCGTCGACCCCACCATGGCGGCGTGGCTTGGGGGACCCCCTTCGAACCGGTGATGCCGGTCCAAGGTCGAGATTCAGTGCTCTCTCGCTTGCGGCACATGGGGTGAATCCCGACCCGTCACGGTCGGGTTCCCTCGGGTCACCTTCTGGAATGGAGGATGGGGAGAAGGCCCCATGGCCCGTTGTGTCGTCCTGGCATCAGGTTGTCTGCGAACCGGATCCCCGGGCCGCCTCCCATTCGCCGGCACCGGGTTGTCCGGCCGCACCGGTCCGCCGTTTCACCATCCATGCGCCCCATCCAGTGTCCGACCCCGATCCAGGCCCCGGGACCCGGAGGCTTCCGTGGTTTCCTTGGACACGGCATCGACCCGCTCCGCCGTCGACGACCGGTGGTCGTCACCACCATCGACGTGCCGGCGGTGCTCGACGCGCTCCGTGCGGCGTTTCCTCCCCGGGTGGCCCATGACTTCTGACCCTTCCTTTCCGGCCTGCCCAGAGCCGCCGACCCCGGTGACGCCACCGCCGCGCGGGACCGCCGGGAGGGAATCGCTGGCGATGACCCCGTCCGAACTCGCCGTCGCGGTCCGGTCCGGGGGAGGCGGCTGGCGTTCGCTCCTGCGCCCCGCACTGGCGGTCGGGGCTGCGCTGCTGCTGCTCGCCGGGGGGTTGTGGTGGCGTCATGTGCGGGAGGTCGCACGGCGGCCGGCACCCTACGTCACCGAGCCGATCCGACGGGGAGACATCCGCCTGGTCGTCACCGCCACCGGGATCCTGGAACCGACCACGCGGGTCACCGTCGGAAGCGAGCTTTCGGGAACGACGCTCGAGGTCTATTCGGATCTCAACGACCGTGTGGTGCGGGGACAACCCCTCGCCAAGCTCGACACGGCGAAGCTTGCCCAGCAGA
>CAIYXO010000213.1 GCA_903930165.1 uncultured Verrucomicrobiota bacterium
CCAACAAGGGTGAAAGCTACGCCCGGAACCAACGCCAAGTCCAGAGACTCCGGGACGATCCTCGGACAGCACTGGGATGGCTCCCGAAGCCCGAAGCGGCCCATCACGAGATCTCCAACACCGCAAACTTCTCTGAAACAATAGCATTCGCGGACCGGATCCCATCCGGGAAAGACCGCCCTGCGCCCGGTCCTCATGACCTCGAAGAAGATGGGCAAGATATCGGGCTCGTCGGCACGGGGATCGAAAAGGGCTACCGAACGGACATCCCGCCACTCAGGGAGATCCAGGACCCGGGCACAAACAACGGCGGACTGCCGGGCCCTTTCCCGGTCGTCCAGTACGGACCACCGCGCTTTCAGAGACTGCCGCAGCAACGCTTTGGCCCGGTCCACCGGATCGGCATCGCCCTCCATGGACTCACTCGTAGCGCAAGGCGTCGATGGGATCGAGGTTCGCCGCCTTGAGCGCCGGAAAGAAGCCGAAGACGATTCCGATCACCGCACTGACGCTGAAGGCGAGGATCACCGATGTCTGTGAGATCAACGTGGGAAACTCGAACAACTGGGTCAGAAGCGGGGCGAGCCAGTAGCCCGTGGCGATTCCCAACGCGCCCCCGAGCACGCTCAACAGCACGGCTTCGGCGAGGAATTGCATGAGAACGTCGCGGCTCCTTGCGCCAACGGCGAGCCGGATGCCGATCTCACGGGTCCGCTCCGTGACGCTGACCAGCATGATGTTCATGATTCCGATGCCGCCGACCACGAGCGAGATGCCGGCGAAGAAGCCGATCAGAACCGTCATGATGCGGTTGTTGGCGTTGAAGAAATCCGAGGTCTCCTGCTGGTTGCGGACCATGAAGTCGTCGTCGCGTCCATCGGCGATCTTGTGTCGGCGCCGCAGCAGCTCGGTGACCTGCTGCTGGACGTCGGCGATCGAGTCCGGGCTTTCCGCCTGGACGAAGATGGAACGGAACTTGGTGTCCCCGGAAAGACGCTTCATCACGCTGGTATACGGCACCAGCAGGATGTCGTCCTGATCCTGCCCGAAACTTCCCGACCCCTTGGCCTCAAGCCATCCCACCACGGTGAACGGGGCGTTCTTGATCCGGATCACCTGCCCGACCGGATCGATCCCTTCGCCGAAGAGCGTCTTTGCCGAGGTCGCACCCACGAGACAGATCTTGGAAGCGCCACGGACGTCGGCGCCGGTGAAGTTGGCCCCGGATTTCAGGCCCCAGGACCGGGCGAGGATGTATTCCTCGCTGACACCGGAAACCTGGATGAAGGTGTTCTGGTTGCCGGAGGCGACCTGCGCGGAAGTCCGGGCCTCGGGACTGGCCGCGGTGATGCCCGAAACCTCCCGTCTGACCGCCTCGTAGTCCTCGATCGAGAGATTGGGGGCCATTCCGAATCCGCCACGGACACCGCCTCGGGACATGTTGCCGGACAGCACCGTCAGGAGGTTCTGGCCCATGCTGGCGATCCTCTTGTCCACTTCGGCCTTGGCACCGGTTCCCATGGACACGCCCACGATGACGGCCGAGATGCCGACGATGATGCCAAGCATCGTCAGGAACGAACGGAGAAGGTTCCGGCGCAGGGCGAGGAGGGCGATTCTTAGGACGGAGAACATGGTCAGGCGGTGAGTTGGACGGCCTTCTGTTCGGCCTCGAGTTTCTGGAGCTCCTCGACCGCGATGAAGCGGGAGGCGACCGGAGTGTCGCTGCGGATGAGCCCGTCCCGCATCACAACGACCCGCTTGCAGTAGTTCGCGATGTCGAGCTCATGGGTGACCATCACCACGGTCATGCCCTCGTCGTTCAGCTTCTGGAAGATTCCCATGATCTCGATGCTGGTGCGCGAGTCCAGGTTGCCTGTTGGCTCGTCGGCCAGGAGCAATGTGGGCCGGTTCACCAAGGCCCTCGCGATCGCCACCCGCTGCTGCTGGCCACCCGAGAGCCGGCTTGGGGTATGATCGAGCCGCTTGCCCAAGCCCACGAGCGTCAACGCCTCGGTGGCCCTTTGGGTCTGTTCCGATGACGAGGGACGCGGCCGGGCGTACATCATCGGCAACTCCACGTTCTCCAGGGCCGTCGTCCTCGACAGGAGATTGAAGCCCTGGAACACGAAGCCGAGCTTGCGGTTGCGCAGGTCCGCCAATTCGTTGCGGCCCAGCGATCCGGTCTCCACGCCGTCGATCAGGCATTTGCCTTCGGTGGGGCGGTCCAGGCACCCGATGGTGTTCATCATGGTGCTTTTGCCGGACCCCGAGGAACCCATGATGGCGACGAACTCGCCCTTCTCGATGGTGAGGTTCACTCCGCGGACCGCCTGCACCTCGATCTCACCGGTGCGGTAGGTCTTGCGGAAATCGATCAACTGGACGACGGCGGACATCGGGAGGCTGGTTGGTATCAACGGCGCGGGCCCCCACCGAATGGTCCACCAAACGGATTGGCCGCAGGTGCGGCCGCCGTCGCCGCGGTCGTACGGAGGCCCGTGACGACCACGGCTCCCGGCTGAAGCCCCTCGATGACCTCGGCCGAACTGCCGTCGGTGAGGCCGATCTTCACGTTCACCGCCTGCAACTGGGGTGCGGCACCCTCGGCACCGGGAAGCAAGGTGTAGATGGTCTTGAGGGTCGGCCCCTCGGCCTGACGCGGACGGGGGGAACCTCCGCCACCGGGACCACCCATTCCTCCGCCGCCCATCCCGCCACCGCCACCACCTCCACCGGCGGCCATCATCGACCGCATCCGCTCGCGCATCGCCTGGAACTGCTGCCGCTGCTCAGGAGTGAGGCTTTCGTCGAACTTCTTCCGTTCTTCCTCGGTCGGACGCCGCCCCTCCGCCACCCAAGGCGGTGTCGGCATGCCTTCCATTCCGGGCATCGAAGGACGGACGACGTCGTTGGTGGAAACCTGATTGGTCGCCGGCAGGACCGTGACCGTGGACGGCGGCGCGAAGCGCGTGGCCGACGCCGGGATTCGGACGATGTTCGTCTTCTCGGAGGTGATGATCGTCGCGGTGGCCGTCATGCCCGGACGCAGTCGCATCGAGCGGTTGTCGACGTCGACCACGGTGGTGTAGGTCACCACGTTCTGATTGGTTGTCGGCGCAAACCGAACCTGTCGGACCGTCCCGTCGAACTTGCGGTTCGCGAAGGCATCGACGTTGAACTCGACACGCTGCTTCTCGGCGACGTTGCCGATGTCGGCCTCGGAAACAGCCAGTTCGATCTGCATCCGCGTCAGGTCCTGCGCGATGAGGAAGAGGGTCGGCGTGTTGAAGCTCGCGGCGACCGTCTGACCGGCATCCACGCTGCGGGTGACCACCACGCCGCTGATCGGCGCATAGATCGTCGTGCGATCGAGGTCTACCTTGGCGCTCTCCAACGCCGCCTCCCGCGTCTTCACCACCGCTGCGGCCTGAAGGAGGGAGACGTCCGCTTGCTGGTACTCCGTCTCCGAGATCAGCTTGGCGGCGAACAACTCCTTCGAGCGCTTGAAATTGAATTCGGCCATCGCGAGGCCGGCGTTGGCGTTGGCGAGATCGGCATCCGAGCGGGCCAGCGCCCGCTCGTAGATGGCGGGATCGATCTTCGCGAGCACGTCCCCCTCCTGGACGCGCGAATTGTAGTCCACCTTGAGCTCGGTGATCGTGCCCGAGATCTGCGACCCGACCTGGACCTGTCGGATGGGTGCGATGCCTCCGTTGGCGCTGACGCTTTGGACGATGTTGGTCAGCACCGCGACCTCGGTCTTGAACTCGGGAGCCGCCTCCTTCTTGAAGCGGTCGCAACCGGCTGAACCCAGGGCGAGGACGACCAGCGAGGCCGCCCAGGTGCGGTCGACACGGTTGGAACGGGAGCGGGGGGATGCCTTCATTCGGGGGGAAGCGGAAATGGGGGACGGGGAATGGTGACGGACTCGGATCAGAGACCCAGCTTCTTCAACGCCTCGGGCTTGTCGGGGGTGGGGCGTGCTCGTCGCTGATGTGCAAGAATTGTTGTGCCCTGCCTTCTGCAGAGCCTGCGACGGAGGGGGGCTCATCGGGCACCTCGCCATTCCGGTCAGCATTCCGGCCGAAGCTGCTCGGCACGCTGACTCCCACGGAGGCGCCCCCGGAGGCAGGCAGAGCGGCAGG
>CAIYXO010000214.1 GCA_903930165.1 uncultured Verrucomicrobiota bacterium
CGCCCGCGAGGACCTGGCCGACACCGGATTCCACGTGCTGGAGGCCGTCGGGTCGAGTCCGGCGGACCAGTCCGTTTCGGTGACGGAATGGAAGGTCGCCGAAGGGGCCCGTGTCGAAGCCGGCGACCTGCTCGCGGAGTGCGAGGCGGACAAGGCGTCGTTCGACCTGCGTTCCCCGGTCGCCGGCGTCCTGACCGGCCGCGTCGCGGAGGGCGAACGCCTGCGGGTGGGAGCCCCGCTGGCCAGGATCCAATTGGAATCGGCGCCGCGGCCAAGCCGGAGGATTCCCCGGGAACCCCGTTTCCACCTGGTCCGCCGCCCCACGGGAACGGCTTTGCCGGATGGCATGGCGTCGATGCACACCGGATCCCGGACCACGTCGCGGGAGGCGGCTTCCGAGGCCGTGACGCTTTCCATGCCGACGTTCGTCCAGGGTTCGCTCCGGGTCACGAACGGCGAGCTTGCCGCCCGTTTCCCGGGAAGGACCGCGGGGGACATCGAGCAACGCACCGGAATCGTCGAACGCTTCCACTGCGGCCCCGGCGAGGACGCCCTGACCCTTGCCGCCTCGGCCGCCCGGAAGGCGTTGGACGCCGCCGGCCTGACCCTGGCGGATCTCGACGGCCTCTACGTGTCGACCTCCACGCCGCTTTCCGTCAGCCCGAGCCTCGCGTGCCGGCTGCAGCAGGTCCTCGGCGAGGGAACCACGGCGCCGGCCGAGTTCCCGGCCGTGGACCTCTTCGCCGCCTGTTCCGGCTACCTCTACGCGCTTCAGGCGGCGTTCGACGCATGCCTCGCGCGGCCGGGATCGAGGATCCTGGTGGTGACGACCGAGGCGATGTCCCGCTTCGTGGACCCGCTCGATTTCGACACCGCCATCGTCTTCGGCGACGCCGCCACCGCCACCGTGGTGCACGGCGCGGATTCGGCCGGGCCGTCTGCGGCGGCGGGCCGGATCCGCCTGCGTCGTCCGGTGCTGGGAGCCCGCGGCGAGGACGGCTCGATCCTGAGCCTGGGCCGCATGGCGCCGGGGACGGCCTGCACGCCGGTGGCGATGGACGGGCTCAAGGTGTTCCAACTCGCGGTGAGGCAGATGCCGGCGGTGTTGGAGCGCGCCTGCGCCGAGGCCGCGATCCCGATGGAGTCCCTCGACTGGATCGTGCCGCACCAGGCCAACGGAAGGATCCTGCAGGCCGTGCAGCGGCAGACCGGCATCGCACCCGGGCGCTTCTTCAACAACGTCGCCCACCACGGCAACACCTCGTCGAGCACCTTGCCGATCGCGCTGGCGGAGATGCTGGCCGCCGGGCATGGGGGAACCGCGGGCCTGTGCGCCTTCGGTGGCGGATTCACCTTCGGGGCGGCGTTGGCGGACCTCGAGCCGCCCGCTTCCCGGGCGAAGTAGACGCGGCACCCGACGATGCCAACGCCACGGAAACCCGAGTTCTCAGCCACCCGCTGGAGCCTGATCCTCGACGCCCGCGGCGGCGACGATGCGGTGGCGCTGCAGGCCCTCGAGGAACTCTGCCAACGCTATTGGTATCCCCTGTACGCCTACGTCCGCCGGCAGGGACGGGACCCGGAGGAGTCCGCCGACCTGACCCAGTCGTTCTTCGAGAAGCTGATCGAGAAGGAATGGCTCCGGGCGGTCTCGCCCGAGAAGGGGCGGTTCAGGACGTTCCTGCTGACCGCGTTGGGACACTTCCTTTCCAACGACTGGAACCGTTCGCGCCGCATCAAGCGTGGCGGCGGCCGTTCGCCGCTGGCCCTTGACGCGCTCGAGGCGGAGGAACGCTACCGGTTGGAACCCGCGGAAACCGTCACCCCGGAGACCCTCTATGAGCGCCGTTGGGCGATGACCGTGCTGGAAGGGGCGTTTCTCGCGCTGGAGGCCGAATGTGCCGCCTCCGGGAAACGGGCCCTCTTCGAGGCCCTTAGACCCCACCTTTCCGGCGATCCCGACGCCGCGATGTTCGCCGAACTCGCGCCTCCGCTCGGGATGACGGAGGGATCCCTCAAGGTCGCGGCCCACAGGATGCGCCGGAGATACGGCGAGCTCGTCCGGGCCGAGATCGGCCGCACGGTGGACGACCGCGCGGAGGCCATCGACGCGGAGCTGGGCCACCTCCAGGAGGTCCTGCGCGGATGAATCCCGCGAACGGCGGTAACCTTCCGCCGGATCCGCTGCTGAAGGAAGGGATGGACCCGACTCCAGCGCCTGCCTGTCGGCGTTGCCGGCGTCCGCTTCCGGGCGGACGGCTGCACGGGAACTGCGCGGCCTGCCTGCTGGACCTCGCGGGCGACACCGAGGTGCTGGACCGACGCGGAGCCGAACGGATCCCCGAACGCATCGGCGGCTATGAGCTGATCGCCCCGATCGCGGCGGGCGGCATGGGGGTTGTCTACCGCGCACGCCAGGAGGGGATCGGCCGGGACATCGCACTCAAGCTCATCAGCGCCGGAAGACTGGTCCGGCCAGAGCAGGTGCAACGCTTCTACACCGAGGCCCGTGCGGTGGCGCGGCTCGGCCATCCCCACATCG
The DNA here is from genome assembly GCA_903930165.1 of uncultured Verrucomicrobiota bacterium. Lineage (GTDB taxonomy): Bacteria > Verrucomicrobiota > Verrucomicrobiia > Limisphaerales > UBA9464 > SXXZ01. The sequence goes on from CAIYXO010000214.1 coordinate 2,543, forward strand.
TCCCCGTGCATGACGCGGGCGAGGACGACGGCCGCCACTTCCTCGCCATGCCGCTGCTCGAGGGCGGGACCCTTTCCGACCGGATCTCCGGCCTGCCTCCCCAGGGCACCGAGGAACGCCTGGAGACCGCGGCGCGTTGGATGTCCGTCGTGGCCCGGGCGGTGCACCACGCCCACCAACACGGCGTCCTCCACCGCGACCTCAAGCCCGCGAACATCCTCTTCGACACAGCCGGACAGCCGCACGTCGCCGACTTCGGACTTGCCCGGCTCCTGGACGAGGAGAGCGGCCTCACACGGACCCAGGCGCTGCTGGGCACCCCGGACTACCTCGCCCCGGAGGTCGCCCGCGGAGGCGCCGCCGAATCCACCGTCGCCAGCGACGTCTACGGCCTCGGTGCGGTCCTCTACGAACTGCTCAGCGGAAGCCCGCCGTTCTCTTCGCCCACACCGCTGGAGACGCTGCGCCGCGCCTCCGAGGAACGCGCCGTGCCCCCCTCCCGCCGCGGACCGCCAAGGGACCGACGTCCCTCGGGTACGGAACAACGGCTCGACCTGCTCTGCCTGAAGTGCCTTTCGGCGCGGCCCGCGGACCGGTATGCGAGCGCGGCGGAGTTCGCCGACGACCTGGACCGCTGGATCCGGGGCGACGCGATCCTGGCGCGGCCGGAGTCCCTGTCGGAGACCCTGCTCCGGCACACCCGCCGCAACCCCTACCTCACCCTTGCCCTGCTGGCATTCGCAGCGGCGGTCGCAACCGGTGTCGCCGTGTCTCTCTCGCAGGCCAGGGCCAACCGGTTGGACCTCTACGCCGCCGATCTCCACATCGCCTCCGAGTCGGTCACGGAAGGCGACCTCGGATTCGCCCGCGAGCTGCTGGACCGCCACCGCGCCACTGCCCCGGACTTCGCGTGGAGACTGCTCCGGCGCATGGCGGAAGGCGATCCTCGCACGCCGGTCGACCGACATCCGTGGATCGTCAACGGCGTCGCGTTCTCGCCCGACGGCAGCCGGCTGGTCTCGGCGTCGGTGGGTTCCGGCACGGTCGGCGACGCCCTGCACCTGACGCCGCTTTCGCCCGCCGGCCCCACCCGCTCCCTCGGCACCAACGGCGCCCGCAGCCTGGCCTGGTTCCCGGACGGCAACCGGTTCCTCGCCGCCCACGTCGACGGACGGATCCGCATCTGGAACGCCGACGAGGGCCGCGTGGTTTCGGAAGTTCCCGGCTACTCCGCGGCGATGTCCGCGGACGCCTCGACGTTGGTGACCTGCGAAGGCAACCCGTTCCCGTGGGGCTCGACCCCGGCCGGACCCACCTGGCTCCGGCACCCCGAATCCGGCGGCCCGGCCCGCAGGCTTCCCGAATCCCGGACGGTGGCCGTGAGCCGCGACGGAAGCCGGGTCGCGGTGAGCGACGCCATCACGGCGATCCACATCCTCGACGGCCGCGACGGTTCCACGATCCGCTCGCTGGAGTCGCAGGGAAGGCTTTGGTCCCTGGAATTCTCCCCGGACGGCAGCCGACTCGCGGCCACCGGTTGGCGTCCCGAGGTGCGGCTCTGGGACCTCCGGGAAACCGCCGGCACGCCCCGACTGCTCACGGGCCATACGCTCTCGACCTGGAAGGCCGCCTTCAGCCCGGACGGCACCCGGCTCGTCACGTCGTCGTCCGACCAAACCCTCCGCTGGTGGGACGTCCGCTCCGGCGAGTCCCTCGGCATCGCTCGCGGACACGGTGGGGAGGTTTGGTGTGTGGCCTTCAGTCCGGACGGACGCGAAATCGTCAGCGGAGGCAAGGACCGGAACGTTTTCCGCTGGCCGTCCGCCCCGCCGCGGACCGACCTGTCGCTGCC
>CAIYXO010000215.1 GCA_903930165.1 uncultured Verrucomicrobiota bacterium
CGCATGAAGTCCAACATCCTGTTCCAGCGCCTCCTGATCGTCCTCGTCGCCGCCCTGGCCTTCTCCGGCTGCCGCACCAAGAAGGCCGCCGTCACGGGAGCCGCGGATGCGAGCCAGGAGATCGCGACCACCACCGGACTGCCCTACTGGCCGCCGGGTCCGGTCTATCTGGTGGATCCCCCGGCCGGATTCCAGAACGAGTCCCTGCTGCCGCCGCTCAAGGACGTGCCGCAGCTCCGGGTGGAACCGTCCCCGCTGCAGCCTCCGGTGCGCCCGTATCGGGCGGTGAAGGCCACCAACGAGTGGGTCGCCGCGGCGCAGCCGTGGGTCGGAACGCCCTATCGCCTGGGTGGCGAAGGCCGGGACGGAATCGACTGTTCCGCCTACGCGGCGACGCTACACAAGCAGGTGGCCCAACGGGATGTTCCCCGGACCACCAGGGAGCAATGGGACTCCAGCGTCTCCGTCGGCATCGCGGCGTTCCAGCCCGGCGACCTGGTCTTCTTCAACACCCTCGGCGCCGGAACCCCGAGCCATGTCGGCGTCTATGTCGGTGAACGCATGTTCACCCACGCCGGGACGTCGACCGGGGTCACGTTCTCCTCCCTCGACGACAACTACTGGACGAGCCGTTTCCTCGGGGCGCGCCGGTTCCTCCGCTGAGTCCGAACGTCCTCCGACGATGACCATCCCGTTCCTGAACCCGGGGGCGCAGACGCCGCCGCTCCGGTCCGAGCTCCTTGCCGCGATGACGTCCGTGCTGGACCGCGGCCACTTCATCCTGGGCCCCGAGGTGTCGGCGCTCGAGCAGGAGGTCGCGGCCTTCTGCGGAGCCGGCCACGGCATCGGCGTGAACTCGGGTTCCGACGCCCTGACCCTCGCGCTGAAGTCCCTGGGGATCGGTCCGGGCGACGAGGTGATCACCACGCCGTTCACCTACATCGCGCCGGCCGAGAGCATCCTGCAGGTCGGCGCCAAGCTGGTGTTCGCGGACATCGATCCCCGGCTGTTCACGATCGACGCGGCCGACGTGGCACGGCGGATCACGCCGAGGACCCGGGCGATCCTGCCGGTGCACCTCTTCGGCCAGGCGGCGCCCTTGGCGGAACTGCTCCCGCTGTGCGAACGGCACGGGCTGGAGATGGTGGAGGACTGCGCCCAGGCGATCGGGGCGACCTGGAACGGCCGCGGGTTGGCCGGCATCGGGCGCGTGGGATGCCTGAGCTTCTATCCGACCAAGAACCTCGGGGCCGACGGCGACGGCGGCATGATGCTCACCGGGGACGCCACGCTGGCGAAGAGGCTCCGGATGCTCCGCGTGCATGGCATCGAGCGTCGCTATCACCACGACCTGCACGGCTACAACTCCCGCCTCGACGAGATGCAGGCCGCCATCCTGCGGGTGAAGCTGCCACGCCTGAAGGCCTGGAACGACCGCCGTGCGGAGATCGCGGCCCGGTACACCGCTGGGCTCGCGGGACTTCCGGTGGAAACGCCGGTCGTGGGTCCGGGCAACACCCACGTCTGGCACGTGTACGCGATCCTTTCCGACCGGAGGGACGCCCTGCAGAAGCATCTCGAGTCGGCCGGAGTGCCGACGCTGGTCTACTACCCGGTGCCGCTGCACCTGCAGAAGTGCAATGCCGACGGCGGCTGGAAGGAAGGCGACTACCCGGTCGCCGAGGCGGTTTCCCGCAGGATCCAGCCGTTGCCGATGTACCCGGAACTCACCGACGCGCAGGTCGACCACGTGGTCGCCTCGATCCGGTCCTTCTTCGGTTGAACCAAGAGACCTGCCTGGCCACGGAGGCACGGAGCACACGGAGGGCGGGACACGGATTCCATGGAACCCGCGAAGGCGACCGAGGGTGATCGCCCTTCGGGCCCTGGATCCGGAGTCCTTTTGGCGTCTCCGCGTGTTTGCGTGAGGACCGTCCCCGCTCCGGTGGAATCGTTCAGGCCTTGCGGAAGAGGTAGTGGCTCACGTGCCACTCGTTGCCGTCGCGGAAGTCCCACAGCTCCGCGCAGGCCATGAAGAACACCCGCCAGTAGACCCACCAGCGGGTCTCGTTCGCGGCGCCATAGGTGGCCCTCAGGATGGAGCGGACCTCGGGTCCGTTGGCGTCCATGTTCTCCAGCCACAGGTTGGCCGTCCGGCCGTAGTGCCTTCCGTTGACCGCCCAATGCCGCTCCGCACGGAGGTCCCGGTTGAAATAGAGCAGGAGGTCGTCGCTCGGCATGATGCCACCCGTGAAGAAGTGCCGGGACATCCAGTCGGATTCGTCCTTGGCCACGAAATGGTAGGCGAACTCGCGGTGGGTGAAGATGTGCACGAAGAGCTTCCCGTCCGGCTTCAGCCAGCGCGCGACGTTCCCCATCAGCCGCTCGTAGTTCTTCATGTGCTCGAACATCTCGACCGAGACGACACGGTCGAACCGGCCGTCGCCGCCGGGCGGCTCGAAGGTGTTCATGTCGCAGGTGAGGATCTCGACGTTGGAGAGGCCGCGTCGGGCGGCCTCGGCGAGGATGTGGGCCCGCTGTCCGTGCGAGTTCGAGACGCCGGTGATCCGGGCCTGCGGGAACTTCGAGGCCATCCAGAGGGTCAACGATCCCCAACCGCATCCGAGCTCCAGGATCCGCTGCCCATCGGCGAGCTCCGCCCGCTGGCAGGTCAGCGAAAGCATGATCTCCTCGGCCTCGCCGAGGGACTCGGTGAAGGTTCGGTAGTAGCAACCCGAGTACTTCAGGTTGGGCCCGAGGCAGAGCTGGTAGAAGCGCGTCGGGACCTCGTAGTGCTGCTCGTTGGCGGCCGTCGTCTCGACCGCGATCGGCATCTGACGCAGCTCCTCGACCGTCTGCAGGATCCGGCTCCGGTTCGACTCGACGTCCCCCTGGTCCTCCTCGGCCAACCGCTGACGCAGGAGCCGTCGGATTCCGAAACGGATGAGCGGATCGGGTAGGACGTCCGAGGTGAGCAGCCTGTCGAGCAGTCCCTCGGTGGGACGGGAGGGAAGCGGGCGGATGTCCGCCGGGGCGGCGGGGACCGGAAGGGTCAGGCTGTTGCTCATCTTCGAAAGAGGTCAGGAACCGATCCACCATTCATCGCCCGGAATACGTGGAGGTCAACCGCGTCCCCGGCGGATTTCCAACGAAACCTCGCCCGCACCGGAGGACCCCAAGCAACACGAGAGGAAGCGTTGGCAAGGCGTCGGGCGTCCGGTTCGGAAATCCGTGGAATCCGTGGAATCCGTGTCCCAACCGCAGCGGCCGCCAGGACATCCGGAATCACGAATCGGGAATCACGAACCGCCACCTCCTGCCATTCGTCGTGAACCGCCCCGCGGCTCCGTGTCACGGCCCCTGCATCGGGGTGCCGGCGGAGGTCGTCAACGGATGGGCACCTGTGCGGGCACGGCCGCCTGGATGCGGCGTAGGTCCCGGTCACCGGTCCCGGCGCCGGACTGGAGCACCAGCCAGGTGTTGCGTCGGGCGATGGCCTGGGTCTGGGGTTCCACCCAGCGCCAGGTCTCGGTGTGGCCATCGGCGAAGGAGACGGTGCCCGCTCCGTTGTGGCGGAGCGACGGGAAGCTGATCCAGGTGGCGGTGGGGGTGTCGAAGAGGTTCCAGCGGTTGGGGGCGTTGATGCCGAAGGCACCCTGCTGGATGCTCTTCTCGTTCTCGTCGAGGAAGACCACGGCGCCGGCCGGTCCGGGATCGTTGATCTGCGACGTCTTGTGCCAGCACTTCGTGTAGTTCTCGTCCGACGGGCTGGTGGCGACGTTCATGTACACGCTCATCGAGACGCTGCGGTTCCGGCGTTGACGTCCCAGGTCCCGGACGGTCGAGCGGTCGGCCGGACAGAGGTAGATCCCGGCCGACTGGTTGTACTTCCAGAACACACCCGAGGCGATGGAGGCGGTGTTGGTGTCGGTGAAGGTGTTCCCCTGGATCCAGGAATGGGCCCGGACGTTCCACTCCTCGCGGCCGCCACCTCCGACCGAGAACGCCTCGTTGGGGGCGAGGAACTCCTGGTTGTCGTCGGAGTAGAGCTGCGCGCAGAGCTGGAGCTGGCGGAGGTTGCTGGCGCAGGCGGTTCCCTGGGCCCGCCCCTTGGCCCGCGAAAGCGCCGGGAGAAGCATGGAGGCCAGGATCGCGATGATCGCGATCACCACCAGGAGTTCTATCAGCGTGAACCCTCCGGACGTTCGGAAGCGGGTTTGAACCGGCGGCGTGGGCACGGACAAACCGTGGAGGGGGGCCGATTTCCCGGGCAAGGTCAAAGCCCGTGGCGCCGGTGACAGTGTGGAAACGCCCTGCCGACGGGAATCAACCCCGTCGCGGCCAGGGGAAGAAGGCGTTGGTGGTCCGCTGGTACTCCCGGTAGGCGTCGCCCTTGGACTTCACGGAGAGCTCCTCGGTCATGGGGATGCCGGTGACGTTCACGAGGAAGTGCCACATGGCCACCGGGGAAACCAGCCCGACCCAACCGTAGGGGGACGGCAGCGCGAAGGTGGCGAAGCCGACCCAGACGAGCCATTCGAAGAAGTAGTTCGGATGCCGGGAGAGGGACCAGAGACCGTCGCGGCAGACCTGTCCGCGGCGCGCGGGATCGGCGCGGAAACGGGCCAGTTGGCGGTCGGCGAACGCTTCGCCGAGGATGCCCCCGAGGACCAGGACGACGCCGGCCCATTGGAAGGGACCTAGCCCCAGGGGTCCGGTGCCCCGTTTCGGGTCGAGGCAGGCGAGGAGGAAGGGAAGCGAGAGGACGACCTGGAGGAACCCCTGGAGCTGGTAGAAGCCGAACATCCGGCGCCCGGTGCGGGGGGCCCCATTCCTCGCGGAGACGGGCGTACCGGACGTCCTCGTGCGGCAGGTGCTTCTGCCAGCGTGCGAAGAGGTGGCTGCCGAGGCGGAGGCTCCAGAGCGCGACCAGGAGGAAGACGGCGAAACGGCGGACCGGATCGCCCGGGGCGAGCACCGAGTAGAGGATGACGATGGGCGTGAAGCCGAGCGACCAGATCGGGTCGACGACGCTGAAGTTGTCGATGTGGCGTCCGACGAAGTAGGTGTTCGTCATGATGCCGGCCGCGAGCACGACGGCGGTGAGGAAGAGGATGAGGAAGGCGGTGGGCATGGGGCTTCAGCCGGGGCGTCCCGGAGTCGCGGCACGCCTTTCGAACAGACGCGACAGCGGCGCGTCGGCGGGCAGCCGGGCAAGCTGGAGGAGGACGTAGGCGGCCATGGCGATGTTGCCGAGGAGCAGGATGGCGACGAGCCATCCGATCCGCACCGGCCAGGAACGCTCACGCCAGGCGAGCCAGAGCCAGAAGGCGAGGAAGGCGAAGTAGGTGTCGAAGAGGGTGGCGACGAACCACGGGTGGAGGAAGACCTCCCGCGGGATGTTCCACGGGGCGCCCTGCGAGGAGGCCCAGCCGGTGACGGCGAGCATCGCGACGAGGACGCCGCCAAAGAGGACCTGGAGCCGACGTCGGACCATGTTCGGAAGGGTTGCGGGACCGCTGGTCCGTCAGGCGGCCGACGTGGCCTGGGGCATGAGGGAGCGGTTGTTGGGGCCGGTCCAGACGGCCTGCACGACGCTGATGTTCCTCCAGAGGAAGGCCGACTCGCAGTAGGCGAGGTAGTAGTTCCAGGTGCGGACGAACTTCTCGTCGAAGCCCTGGGAGCGGATGGCGTCGAGGCTGGAGTTGAAACGTTGGCGCCACATCCGGAGGGTCCGGACGTAGTCGAGACCCATGTCGTGGAGCCCGTGCAGGTGGAGCGGACCGGTGCGCTGCATGGCCGCGTTGAGGCGGTTGACCGAGAGCAGGAGGGAACCCGGGAAGATGTGCTTCTGGATCCAGTCCACGCCGCGGCGCAGCTCGGCGTGGCGGGAGTCGGGACAGGTGATGAACTGGGCCGCGAACAGTCCGTCCGGCTTCAGCAGCGCCTGCACCTGCCGGCAGTAGGCCTCGAGGAAGTCGTCGCCCACGGCCTCGAGCATCTCGATGCTGACGATCCGGTCGTACTGGCCCTTGGCGAGGCGGTAGTCGAGCACCTGGACCTCGGCGCGGTCGGCGATGCCCTCGCGTTGGAAACGTTCGCGGCAGAACCGGGCCTGCTCGACGGAGAGGGTCAGCGTGGTGACCCGGCAGCCGCGGGTGCGCACCGCGTGGCTGGCCATGCCGCCCCAACCGGAACCGATCTCGAGGAGGTGGTGTTCCGGGCCGAGGCGGAGTTCCCGGGCGAGACGCTCGTACTTGGCGGACTGCGCCTGCTCGAGGGTCGCCTCGGCGGATTCGAACAGGGCCGACGAGTAGGTCATGGTGGCGTCGAGCCACTGCGAGTAGAAGGCGTTCCCGAGGTCGTAGTGGGCCGCGATGTTGGAACGGGAGCCGGACAGGGTGTTGCGGTTCAGCCAGTGCCGGACGCGGCTCGCGCCGTTGAGCAGCGAGAAGCGGAGACGCTTCCGCGCCGAGCCCGACATCGCGGGCGACCGGTCCACGTTCGCGCAGAACCAGGCGATCACCGCGGCCAAGTCAGGCGTCTCCCAGTCACCGTCCTGATAAGCCTCACCGAAGCCGATGTCGCCACCAATGGCGCAGCGGGTGAAGAAACG
>CAIYXO010000216.1 GCA_903930165.1 uncultured Verrucomicrobiota bacterium
GCCGGTTCTACACCGTGCCGGCCCGCAAGCTCCACCGTTCCAGGAGCCTTGGATTCGAACAGTTGGCGCTGGTGGAGACCTTGGCCATCGGCCGGCACGCCGTGGAACGGGCGGCACCGAAGCCCGGCGAGACCGTGCTGGTGGTCGGCGCGGGCCCCATTGGACTCAGCGTGATCGAGTTCGCTAAGCTGAGCGGCGCGCGGACCGTGGTCATGGACATGAACGCGCACCGGCTTTCGTTTGTCCGGGATGTGATGGGAGTCCCTGACACGATCCAGGTCCGTGGCGACGCCTCGGACATCGAGGCCTTGAGTGCGCTCACCGGGGGCGACCTGGCGGAGTCGGTCATCGATGCAACGGGCTCGAATCGTTCGATGAGCCGGGCCCTCGAGTTCTGCTCCTTCGCCGGCCGGCTGGTCTATGTCGGAATCACGCAGGCGGAGATCTCCTTCCTCCATGCGCCGGTCCTTCACCGGCGGGAGTTGACTATCCTTGCCAGCAGGAACGCGTTGCCGGGGGACTTCTCACGGATCATTGAGTACATCGAACAGGGGCGCATCGATACACGTCCGTGGATCACGCACCGGTCGGACTTCGACGGAATGGCCGCCCGGTTCCCGGACTGGCTCAAGCCGGAGACCGGAGTGATCAAGGCCATGGTCGAGGTCGACTGATCCGGGATGCCGAGACCTCTCTGTCGCTGAAAATGTCGGGAACCCCTCCAACGAAGCCCGGGAAGTCCGAATCGGACCTCCCGCTGGAACGCCATGCGACGGTGGTGTTGATCGCGATGAACATCGCCTTCTTCGCCTACGAGCAGTGGCTTTACCGATCGAGTCCGGGACAGAAGCGGTGGTTCGAGCTGACCCATGCCTTGAGCCTCACGGGACTTCAGAAGGGGGCTTGGTGGCAGTTCCTGACATTCCAGTTTCTCCATGGCGGGTGGGTGCACCTCATGACCAACCTGCTCCTGCTGCACTCCTTGGGGCCGGTCATGGAGACGACCCTTGGCCGTGGCCGGTTCCTCCTGTTGTACCTGGTCAGCGGCAGCGTGGGCGGGTTGCTCCAATTGATCGGTGCATGGACCTCCCCACGACTTTTTGGTGCGCCGGTGGTGGGCGCCTCGGCCGGCTTGTGCGGCCTGCTGGCGGCCCTGGCCGCGGTGTATTCCGAGGAGCGACTGAAGCTGCTGCTCTTCTTCCTGATCCCGTTCGAGGTCCGAGCCAAGTTCGTCCTGCTTTTCGCGGCGCTGGCCAGTGCCGCCGGAGCCATCTTCGCATTCGGAAACATCGCGCACCTGGCCCACCTTGGCGGACTCGTCGGGGGGCTCTGGTGCATCAACTGGTGGCCGGTCGAACCGGTCTTGTCCTCGGACTCGCCGGAGGGGATGCGCAATCCCCGTTGAATTCACGGGCTCCGGTCCTAACGTCCCAGACGATGCTCTACGACCGCGACTACATGTCCGACAACCGGGGTGGACGGCCTCCGTTTGCCCTGATTCTCATCGGCGTGCTGGTGGTCTGCTTCCTTGTCCAGTCCGCGTTCACTTTCTACGGCAATGCCGCGGTGAGCCGTCGTCTTGGGTTGACCCGGGAGGGACTGTTTTCAGGACATGTGTGGCTTCTGGCCACCTACCAGTTCCTGCACCAGACACC